>NZ_JAOQJO010000008.1:0-150706 GCF_025567015.1 Waltera acetigignens
CTAACTTCTAGGATATATTTTGCAATACTAAGTTCCAGTTTTTGGGTGAATGGACTGGAATTTAATTTTCCAATTCACCTATTATCGCCAATATATGATTCTAAAACATCTACGGCATCTGGCAAAATATATCCTTGATCAACTGCCTGTTGTACATATTCTAAAACAGCATTTGCTACCGACAATGCCGAATTTTTAAATACTTTTGATATAATCTCATTTTGACTCCTAATACTTGAAGGTAAAATATTTGTACAAAATGGGCAATCATTGCCACACATCTGTTTTATACCATCATTGCGCCATTTGGCCCATTTAGCAACGCTTGGTAAATCTCTACTATAAAATGGTTTATACGCTTTTAATTCTGAATAATGATTAAAGCCCCCTCCATTTCCATTAACAAATTCGGCAACACCCCCTCTTCGAGATACTGTTCCATCAGAGGCTTTTACTGCCGCAGTATATTGTGGCAAAAAAGTTCTTAGGTTATGAATCGCATCAATATTGTTAATCAAATCTTGCAACTCTTCAAGCATCCTTTCAATTTGTGCTGCTAGCGAATCGCATTTATCCGATTTAAGAAAAACCTGGAATGAATCATCAAGAAACTCATCTCCTTGAAACAAATAGGAATTCACATAATCCTCATTAAACACCTTCACCACATGGAAGTAAGGATTATCAACAGTTGGTTGACTATTGTCATTTGAGCCATATGGTTTAAAGTCTTTTAATCTATCTGTCTCATTATTCGCCTGGGCATATATCGCTTCACTTATCGTTGATTTTCCTGTTCCATTAGAACCATATTTTATATTTAATGATTTTTCAACAATTTCTATTGTAGCATCTGAAATACAATTGCAATTTTTAACCCGAATATACTTATCCATTTATGCTCCTTTCTGATCTAGCACCGAACATTATTAATCTCAATAATGTTTAAATTATTCTCTATTATATACATGGTGATTTTCGACAGAATCTTACAAAAAACTTTTTGGGCACACTTCGAAGTTGAGCTCAGTTTTCACTACTCAATTGCCAAAATAAATTCCATTATGAATAATAAAAAGTACCGGCATTGGTTTTTTCAACCAATGCCGGTACTTTCGTCTCTGCGGTTCCGGTCTCCTAAGTGGTATATCTTATTCTATTTTGACGCTTACTTTCTTTCCGGAAAACACTATTCCAAATTTCAAAATATCCTGAGTGCCATTTTCCTTCATTTCTACATCATATCTTTTCTTACCAATCTGGGCTAACGCTTCATCTGCAAGTTCTGAAAGTTCATCCGCACTCAGGTTCTTTTTCCACTTAAGCTCCATAAGGATTCCGGGATATCTGTCTTCCCTTGGGAATAGGCCAATGTCATATCGGCCATCTCCGGACTCTCTGTTTGACTTAATCTTATACTGATTATCCATCAAAGCAATTAACCCAAGAACTAATCCATGATAGAAACCCTCTGCTCCGGCATCATAGAAGCTGACTGATTTATCCATATATTCAGCAATTGCTTTCTGCAGGTTCTTATAATCATTCGCATAGAGACTTTCTGCAATCTTATTGGCTGTCGTTCTTGTGATTGCTCCAATCTGTAACAAGTGTGACAAAACCTCACTCTTGTATACAGCAGCTATTTCCCTATTTGGAATAGATACCTCACACAGATAAGAACCATCTGCCTGCAACTCTTTCTTTGGTGTTTTCAAATAACCAGCCACCAATAACAAGCTATAAATATTCGCCGGATCCTCAGAAAGAGATCTGTAAACGACATTCTGATCAATTCTTGCAATAACTCTTTCACCTTGCAGCAAAGAATAAAGTCTTTCTGTAATATCCTCCGTTGCCACCTTAAGGACATCTTCCAAAATTTCATTCTTTCCGGTATTTACCCAATAAGCCTGCGGAATACATCCCCTTGAAATATAATTGATTACAGACCACGGATTATAGATTTCTGTACTTCCAAATAAATATCCATCATACCAATCCTTAAGTTCCTCCTCTTTATCAAGAACTCCATAATACTTAAGCATTTCTCTCACTTCTGAAACTGTAAATCCAAAGAACTGATCATACTCTTCATCCATCACAGAATTCACAGTTAAATTATTCAAACCACTAAAGATACTTTCCTGAGCAATTCGAAGAATACCGGTCAGAAATCCATAAGTAAGATTCTTATTATCTTTAAAAGCTCCTGAGAAAAAGTTTCTCATAAACCCAATTATCTCATCGTAGAAGTCTTTGGAATAACCTTCCTGAATCGGCGTGTCATATTCATCAATAATAATGATTGGTGCTTTACCGTAATGCTTGGTAAGCATCTGAGACAGCTTCGCTAATGATGCAGTCAAATCAACTTCTGAAGCATCGCCGTTTATGATTTTTGCAAAATATGTCTTTTCATACTCTGCTATTCTTTCACTGGTCGCAAGCTCCTGATGTCTTCCAAACTCCTCCTGTAATAGATCTCTAATCTTATCGAGAGTTGCCTTCCAGGAATCAAACTTAACATCCTTGAAAGTAAGAAATACAACCGGATATTGCCCCTGCTGATTGCGGTATTCTTCACCGCATTGCCAAATTGCTTTATCCTCGAAATATTTACTTGTATTCTCCTCTGAAATCTCAAAAAAGACTCTGAGCATATCCATATTCAATGTCTTTCCGAAGCGCCTCGGTCTTGTAAACAAAGAAACCAATGGCTTCTGATCAAGGAATTCCTTAATCAACATCGTTTTATCTACATAGTAATAATCTGCCTGTGCTCTGACATAATCAGAAATGCCAATAGGTAATGGCTTTCTTGTAACTCCTGCTGAATGTCTGACATATTTCCCGGATGTGATTCTTCCATCAATTGGCTTCTTAGCATCATCTGGAATCTTCCACATTTTTCCTACCTTTATAGCACCATCAATCTTATTTTTTTTACAAAGGTCATTAACAGTACGTTCTGATAATCCCCATTCTGTCGCTATTTGTTTACAGTTCTTCATCTAATCAGGCTCCCATCACTTTACTGAAATTACGCATCTCCTTTCCGTATATTATACGCATTTTTCCGCAATATATCAATATCATTTTGATATATTGCGGAATCATATTGCTGTTTAAATGTAAGTTTGAGCTTTATCTGTCTTTTATTCTATCCATATCTTCCAACATATCTCTTAATATATTCTCCTGATACCCCGCCTTTTTCTTCTTTCTTACCTCTCTTGCCGTCTCGCGTAGAACAGGATTCTCTACAGCGTCCAGTTTTTTCATGGATATTTTCCCAATCTCTTCTTCCGAAAGACTTTTCGCATAATCCTCCTCCGACATTCTCCACACATGGATCCGGTCCCCATATTTTCTCCAGAGTCTGTCGGCAATCCGGATCCCGTCCGGATCGATGTCTCCGCTATAGTAGATATCCGCTCCACTATTCAGCAGAAAGGGAATCAGTTTCACAGCTGCGCTCCGCAGCTGGCCGGAAGTACATAGTAACGTCACATTCCTTTGTTCCAGATGCTTCAGCAAGTAGCTGAACACCATCTCATTTTCTACAATATAAACCTTATCTCCTGTCGGTTGTACCGCTGTCAGCTCCTGCAGATTTTCCATGGTGACAGCACAGGGCTCCTGTCGTCTGCAAAAGGTGTCATATGCCGGGTGCCAGTCACCGTCAACCTGTAATCGCAATCCATAGATATGCACGATAGAGGAAATATTATCCGGTACGATTCCGTTGGACAACAGTAATTCTCTCCACTGATGGGCATTTGCCGGATAATCTTCTTCCGTGGCATAACACATCCCGTGAACCAATAATTGTCCTCCGGTTGTTCCCTGATCAAAGTAATGGGGATTTCCAGATACTTCCGCGGAAAATACCGCCAGGGGATATTCCTCTTCCGTCTCTCGAATATCTTCCAGCAAAAGGATCGCCTTTCCCACAGTTTTCAACAGTTTTTCTGTCTTTTCTCTGTCCCTTCCATATTCTCTGATTACTGTCTGATAGCCATACTTTTTTTGAGAAAACATATCCTGTAGCCAGGAGACCGCAATGGAATCCGGACCTGTACACTCTGTCAGATAGCTCTCTACAGTTTCAAAAAAATCTGCCTTTCCCCGCTCTGCCTCCTTCTGTCTCTCCTGCGTGGTCAGCATTTTTCTGCCGAAATATGCTTCCAGTACTTGTTCAAAATCCTCAGGAGCAAATTTTGTGTATTGCAATCCCTTTTCAAATTCCGCAAAAGGAAAACGTATGGTATTTTCATAAAATGTCTTTCCAAGTATCCCACCGATGGCTCTCCGCTCTTCTTCGGAAGTATTTTTCAGTGTAATGATCCCTGTTACTTTTCCGTAAGTTTTCCATTTCTTTTCAAATTCCGAAAAGCATCTCCGGTACGCAGAATTTCCTCTAAAATATTCCGCACATGCTTCATTATTGTTCATCTAAAATCCTCTCATGTCCGTTCCACGTATACCGGATCACCGATACCACCTGGGAGTTCTCCGGACGATGAAGTTCCGCAATCCGAAGGCCTTTGACCGTCTCAAAGCATCCCCACAGTGCCTGGGAATTCATGATATAGTCGAAATCCAGCTTATGAACCAGTTCAAACATACTTTTGATATTCTTGTCGTCGACACCGGCAAATGCCTCATCCAGTGCAATAATTCTGGGATGATCTTTATTGTCTGCCTTTTTATACTGTGCATTTACCGCTCCGAACAACGGCACATACATGGCCATTGCTTTTTCGCCTCCGCTGAAACGGTTAAATGCGGCATTTGTCAACGGCTTTTTCGTCTCTTCGCCGCGCCGGAAAAACATCTGGAATTCAAACCATTTCCGGTAATCCAGGGCATCTCTTACCAGTTCCATGTAATTGATGATCGTTCCCGTCTCTTCCAGTTTTGCCTTTTCTGCACGTATTTTACTGCGGAAATGCCCTGCTACTTTTTCAATATCATCCAGGGTAAGCAGCTCCCGGTCACGCAGAAGGATCTGCTCCAGATCCGCTGTATCCAGTTCTTTTTCGTTGTCAGCTTTGCAGGGCTTCCATTCCAGAGAAAAACGAAGTCCCATGGAGGTATCGATCTCCTGCATGAGCTTTGACATGTCTTTTGCCCACTTTCTGCTCTCTGCTATACGATCCGTAAGCTGCTGGCTGATCGTCTGGGATAGAATGTCTTCAAAAAGTTCCCGATCCTTTTTCTGTATCAGCAGTTCCGTCTCTTCGATTGCGGTCTTCAGAATATTGTAAAATTCCTCCAGGTATACCTTTTTCCCGTTCCAGGTAGAAATAATACGTACCCGCTTACGCACAGCATCGATGTCCCCCGTATCGCCGAAGCATTCTTCCATGGAAGTTCCGTAGCTTGCCAGACTTCCGTTATGTTTCAGATATACTGTATGCAATGCCTGTAGCAGTTCTCCGGGTTCTCTGTTCTTATCGCTTTCCCGCAATATTTTTACAGCTTCTCTGGCACATTCATAGACTGTCCGTCCTTCCCGGTTCAGAATCAGTTTCAGATCCAGTTCCTCTTCAAAATAGTTTCTGAGCGTGGTTTCTTCTATAATGTACTGTTGCAGCTTTTCTTTTTGTTCCGGCAGTTCTTTCTGTAATGTCTGTAACCTTTCTTTGAGGGTGGCTCCCAGAAGTTTCAGGTCCTCCAGTTCCTTGTCGATCTGCGAAAGTTCTTCCTTCAAACGTTTCAGCCGGTTTGCCTTTTCCAGCAATTCCGGACTCCTCAGATACTCTTCCAGCTGACGGATCTGAATCTCACTGGCTTTTGCCCGGGTGCTGTAAGTTCTTTTTTCCGTATAGGCTTCTTCCAGATTCTCCCGGTATTGCTCTATCCGTTCTTTTCTGTCCAGACAGCCGATCTGTTCCGTCTGTATATGCAGCAGTTCCTGCCTTGCGCTCTGCCATATCCTTCCATATTCTTCTGCTGCACCGCAGGCTTCCTCATAAGCCGCCACTGTTCTGCTATAGGGCAGCATTTTACAAGCTTTCAATACCTCCTGATATTGCCGGTTCTTCTGCTCGGAAAGTCTGTGTTCCTGATCCTGTTGTTTCAGATATTCGTTTTCCAACGTCTCCAGAATACGTTCTAGCTCCCGTTTCTCCGACAATGCGATCTGAATCTCCGAAAAGTCAGGAATCTCCTGATATTCCACCTGTAATCTGTCCATACGTCCCTGCAGTTGTGCAATTCCGGTGTTCCACTCTTCTATGGTCCTGCTGATGCTTTCTATCTGCTCCTGCAATTCCCGGATCTTTTGCTCTTTTCTCCGTTTTCTCGCCAGATATCCCACATATTCTGCCGCCTGCTTGTCCGCTTTACCGGCTAAGATTCCCTGCCGGAAGCTGCCATCTGCACCGAAACAGATTCCCTGTGTCTTTCCTTCCTCTTCATAAATATTGCTGAGGATTTCCAATACCGGAGTTCTTAATTCCTGCGGTAGATCGTCACTTACTGTCAATCCGGAAAAATGGCTGTTCCCCGGCCCGTCCGTCTGCAGGACAGCATCCAGGAACTCCGGATGGTCTGCTTTTATTTTCACAAAATCTTCCGGTGTCACCACCAGGGCATCCAACATTCCGGTCATTTGCATTTGTGCTTCCAGTCTCGCACAGGCACTCTCCTCCAGATCTTTGGCAAACTCTACCGTTCTGTAGAACGGAATGGCTGTGATTCCTGCCTGTGCCAGGGATACTCTGGATTTTTCGACTGTCTCATCCCGTTCTGGCTCCAGTTCCTGCTGTTCCTGCACCTTTTTAAGCTGTTCCCGGACATCTTTTAGGATTCCTTCCTGAATTTCCCTCTGATACTGTTTCTCATTCTTTGCGTCTGTAAGCTGTTGACGCTGTCTTTCATAATCTGCGCGGAAATCCCCCTGTATCTCCACGCCATCCGCTACGGTATCGTATCGTCTTGCTTTCTGCTCCGCCTGCAGGAGAACCTCACGTTCCGGATGCCATTCCTCAGATGTTTCCGCTCTGTGAAAGACTTCCGTGATCCATGCATCGATTCTGTCGGCCACCTGTTCTTCTGCCATCTCCAGCCGTTGCTCTTCCGCTGCTTTTTTCTTCTTCGTCTCCTCCAGTCGGCTGGCGGCTTCCTCGTATTGTCCGGATATCAATTCATATTGACTGAGTGCTGTTCTTCCTGTCGTCAGCTGATTTTTCCATATTTGCAGATGCTCCGCAATCTCGTCTCTTTCTTCATATTCCTCCAGTCCGATTTTCTCTTTTGCCTTCTCATGATGTTCCCATTGCAGAATTTCCTGTTGTTCTTCCAGATCTTCCCGCTTTTCCTTTAAAGTATCACGACGCAGTTCCAGCTGTTCCTCCAGCTTTTTCAGAACAATCTCTTCTTCCCGGATCCGCTCCCTGCCATCTTCGATCTTTTTCTCCCAGCGTTGCTCTCCATCCACAGCCTCCTGATGCTCTGCCTTTAATTTTTCCAGTTTCCGATCCGCATCTTCGAGTTCCGGATCCAGAAGAGCGTTGCGTTCCGTTTCTTTCAACTTTTTCTCTGCTGTAAGTCTCTCCGTATCCTGCACTGCCCGGTTCTGCTCTTCCAATGCCTCGCTCTGCCGCTGTTCCTGATCTGCCAATATTGCCTGTTCTTTCTCCACTTCCTGCTTCTTGCCCAGATAACCCTGCGCTTTCTTCGCAAGCATATATTGGTTATATCGGGTATATTCGTTGCGGATGATCTTCACATCATCGAAGGCGCGGTTGAGCATCTCCAGGCTGTCCTGGATCTCGTCCATTTTTTCCATGGCATCTACCATGGGCCGCAGCTCTTCGTCCGTCAAAGTCTGCAAGGAATCATTCAAAATATCATACACTTTGGTCGGTTTAAACTCTTTGGAAAGCTTGGGAGCGCGCACCTTCACCAGCAGTTTGATGAACTGCTCATACTGTTCTTCTTTTCGGAAACCGAAAATATATTGGTTGACATGCTTTTTGTATTCCGACGGACTGTCTGTGAAAAAATTGTCCTCCCCCAGTTCCGCCTTCATCTCCCGCTTATCCCGGGGAATTTTATTCGATCCCACTTCCTTATACAGCCACAGATCATATCCTACTCTGCGTCCGTCCAGAATCACGAAGCCCCAGAAATCCATCGGTTTCCCACGTTTTGCCTTCTGACCGATTCCTATGGTACGATATTCTCCGGAATCCTCTTTCCAAAATTCCAGAAACAGATAGCCGGTAGACTCCTCCTTGCCCTCTTCTCCCAGAAAATAATATTCCATCCGGCGGTCACTGGAGCCAAAAGGATCCAGGCGGCTCGGTGTACGGTCTCCATCCAGTACAAACGGGATAAAACTCTGTGTCGTAATAGATTTTCCGGATCCATTCTGTCCTCGGAGAAGGAGTTTTCCATCCTCGAATTCAAAGTCCTCTTCATCATATAACCAGAAATTTACAAAACCGATCCGGTTCATTTTCCAACGTTCACTCATTCTTCTCCGCCTCCTTTGTAGTCCGCCGGGTACTGCCCTGCCAGTCTCCCTACTGCCGGCAATATCACAATCTGATTCTCCCTGCGGTCAGCCATCATCCAGTCTTCCATATACTTCAAAATGGTTTCCACAAGCCTGTCTTCATCCATTTCGCCGTATTCCTTGCTCCATGCATCCTTCCATTTACGTCTGCTGCCCACGATGATATCCCTGAATGTCGATTCGGGCATGGCAATACATTCGTCTTCCTGTAATTCTATGTTTCCTTCTTCCAACCGCCTCTGTATCTCTGCACAGATCAGTAATACGCTTTCCGAAATCTGGGCCTCCCGGGGATGTACGGTTCCGTAGCAATCGTCTGCTTCCAAAGCAAAAAATGCTGCATTCCGGTAGATTTCCAGATTTCCTCCCATGTTTTCCCGCAGATATCTGCCGACCCATTGTCTCTGATTTTTCAAGTATAATGCATCAGCGTCCTCTGTACTGTCCCAGTAAAGTGCCGGGCAGACTGCCAGCTGCCGGTATACCCGGTTAATACGCCGTGATCCTCTGTTTTCCTCAAATTCCTCAAAATCTGTCTTTTCAAAATCCTTCCAGGATTCATATCCGGAAATGTCGGTAGTAAAGCTGCTGGTAAAATATTTCGAATAGCCTGTATTTTCATACAGTACTTCCTGCCCGGCTTCCTGGCTGAAGGATTCACTTTTTCCTTCATACACCCTGAGCATCTGCAGCCGTTCCATATACTGCAATACCCGGACCAGTGATTTTCTCTGTGTAAAGGAGGTCCAGTCCACCGGCATGTAATTTTTCAGTTGTGTCTCCACATAGTCGATCAGTTCCGACAGCAAAAACTGCCTGCCCTCCTCGGCATCCTCCAGATACATCAGCACCACACATAGTATGCAGTAGTCCCGAATGTCCGTAAACTCACTGATTCCCATAAATGCTTCTGCATGCGCCGGCCTCTTCTCCAGTTTTAACAGCTTCTCTGTATGTATCAGCTTCCATCCCAGTTGTTCTCTGATAAAACGTTGAAAGTTCGGAATATCCCGTTTTACTTTATAAAAAGTCTCCTTGTCACTGTCCCGGCAGATCCAGAATTTTTCCATTAAGGTTCTGATTTCATTCATTTTTATTTAAACTCCAATGTATAATCCGGCATTTTCAAGTCGCCATCTTCGCATTTCAGGACACAGCTGCCGTCTTTTCTCTTCAGCTGATACTCCTGTCCGTATTCCGTCCGCCCCGTCTTTTCTGAGCTCATATTGGCCTGAGCGATCCACTGCAGGAAAATGGCTCGTGTGTCTTCGGAAACCACTTCGTCAATCTCTGCAAACCGGATCTTCTGCTCCCTGATATACCGGAGTACCACTTCCTTCTGCTTCTGCGCCTGTCGCAGGTAGCTTTCCCGCTGTGCCATTTTTTCCAACGATTTATCGGCAAAACCTGTTCTGTCTTTTCTCTCACGATACCCTCTCGTGTGAGGCTTCAGCAAAAACATTGCCGGCTCTTCCTGATAAACACTGTTATTAATGCCATCCTCGTCTCTCGGAATATTAGTCTTATAATGCTCGATCTGCTGCACTCCGAAGACATGCGCCGACAATTTATGGGCTTCCTCCAGATCCTCACATTTCAAGAACAATTCCAGAAATTTTTTATAATCATCCTTTCGGCTGATGCCCCAGTTCTGAACCTGTACGATCAGGGCTGCATTTTGAATAATGTTGCGTATAATATCACTGGTGATCTTCAATACTTTTTTAGCTTCGCATTCCTGTCCCCGTCCGTCCACGAACCAGTTTTTCAGGGAATACCATTTTCCGTATACATTTTCCCGGATGCTAGGCTCGGCATTTCCATGTATTTCCAACAGTGCATGGGGAATATCCAGTTCACTTGCCACAACCCGCTCCAGAACCGTATTCTCCATGCACTCTGTATTCTTTTCCAGCAGCTGTTCCATCCGCTTGGAATGCCGCTGTAATTCCTGCACAAATTCATTCAGATATTTAATAAATTTGTCCTTATGAACCATGAATTCCACGGATTTCATCAACTTTTCTGTTTTCCCGGAATAGAAATCCCGCAGATAGTCCTGATAGTTCTGGTTGAGTCTCTTGAAATCTTCCTGTAATGTCTGCCACCATTCGTTCACCGTGCGAAGTTCCGCGTTTTCCATCTCCTCCGTCTCATCCAGACTTCTCTCCAGACGAACGAAAAAGTTTGTCGACAGATTTCCCGATTCCAGAAATAAATTTTCCAGGCGTACCGTCAGACGCTCGATCTCCACGGCATATTCCGACATGGTATAGCGATATTGCTTATTTTTATAGTCCGCTATCGTGTACACTTTTCCGGGATCCTGTATCGGTGTAAGATTTTTCCACTTTACAAGTGCTTCCAGATCCTGAACCAATTGTTCCATGGAATACAGTTCAAACGCGTCATCTTCTTTTAAAAATTGAAAGATATCCTCTTTATATAGCTGAAAATGCATCTTTTCATATTCCCGATAAAAGCACCTCATAATTTTTCGATATACAGGTGCATTCTGTACGGATAAATAGGAAGTTTCATTGATCTGTTCAAAATGATCCATCCGTTTGTTCCCCTCTCAAGTATCTTATTAAGTACTATTATCTATATTTTATGTCCTATTTTCAGTACTCTATTGTGTTGCCTAAATAAATGCAATCATATACAATGGCAATGTCACAATCCCCTCTTCGCTCACACCTATGTTGCCATCCACAAATTTGTATCCATAAGATATATCTTTGTTATTTTTCATCAACCATTTTAATGAATTTGCCCGGGTATTTCCGCTCTTGACTTCAATGGGAACCACGCTCCCGTCTTTTTGGATGATAACATCGATTTCTCTTTTCGTTGTCTCATTTTTATAGAAATAGATCTGATATCCCTTCTTATAAAGAGCATCCGCTATTGCACATTCATAGATACCACCTTTTGAATTTCCTGCTAATGTGTTTTCCACAATATGTTGCTTTAAAGAAAAGTCCTTCATCGCCATCAACAGTGATAAATCTGTTGTATACGCCCGGAAAAAGTCGTCTCTTGCATAATCATCCAGATCAAATCTGACATCTGTAACCAGTTTACATAATTGCACCATATCTGCCCGAAGCAGCCATTCCACACTTGAATAATATTTTTGTGCCCTTCCACCATGCTCGATTTCTTTATATTGAAATTTATGATTTTCCTTATCTAATAGCTGCTTTGCCAGTGAAAGATAGCACTTCTCTGCCTTCACCTTTTCTTCAGCGGTTGCATAATATGCTATGTCATATTGATATCCCTGTAAGAGACTTCTTTGGACCCTGTCAACTTCTCTGAAATCCTTCGTATCTATATACTTCTGTACCACTTCCGGCATACCGCCTGTTGCAACATACTGTCTGTAGTAATTCATCATCTGTGAATGAATTGCCTCCGGTATTACTGTCTTTAAATGCAGATACCCGCAAAGATTCCCTATCATTTCTTCGGAAATCCCAATTCCCCAAAGAAATTCTTCGAAATCCATCCCGTACATTCTCAGATAATCAACATACCCTACAGGATAGGAAGATGCTCGTTTATAGTCGATTCCCAGAAGTGATCCCGAGGTAATGACATCATATCTGTTGTCTGTTGCCCAGAACTTGAGCGATGTGATCGCTTCCTGACATTCCTGAATTTCATCCAGGAAAATCAAAGTTTTCCCGGGAACAATTTTCTTTTCCGGAAAACGAAAACGCATAGCCATAATCATATTGTCTACTGTCAGATCTCCAGCAAAAATATCCATTGCAGATGGCATCTGCTTAAAATTAATTTCAAGCAGTTCCTCAAAGTTCTCTTCCGCAAACCGCTCGATGATATATGTTTTCCCCGTTTGTCTGGCTCCCTGGACAACCAGGCATTTTTTGTCCTTTGTATCCAGCCAGTTTTTAATAAACGTTGTTGCTTTTCTTTTTAGCATAATACACCTCAAATTGATAGAATTTATTACAATTAATGTTTATTATCAACATTTTAGAACGATAAAATGTTTTACTTATCAACATTTCAGAAAATTATATCATTCTTTTTGAGCTTCGACAAGACGCAGATGCATACATATTATTATAAAAAACAGCTCATTCCATGTTCTTCCACATTTCATGAGCCATTTTTCCATATATTCCCACATTTTATAAACTTTTATTTATTTTCACTTGTGCCCGAGCAGTCTTCCTCCCCCATTGTAAACAAAGATTTCCCATTATAGCAATCTGGACTGAACAGTCCCTGCCTATGGGTGACTGGGGTAAATACCTTCGTCTCCCCTGGAGCGATCTCTTCATGATTGAAGATCAGGCTGTGTCCCCTTTGATTTTTGATCACGGCCTGCTTAATATTATCGGACCAGTTGTAGGTCTCCATGACATCACCGAATCCCTTCGGAAAATACCGGAAATCCAATGCGCTGGGATCTTCTTCGGTGGCATATTTCATGTATAGTACACTGTCCTGAAACATTCCAATGTGAACTCCCGGTTTCACAATTCCCACAGCATCTCCCAGGTGGTATACCAGTGTGCTTCCACTCTGAACGCTGGATACTTCGATATAGACGCAGTCTTCATATTTCCCGGCAATTTCGAACAGGCGCTGTTTCTCCTGTTCTTCCATCTGCGCAATCTCCCGCTGTCCTCCTGTTTTTACTGAAAGTATACCAGATTCGGAGAATAATGTCATTCTACCGGTGGTTGATTTTTATATTCCGTATTTTTTTCTCAAAACAGCATATACTTTCTATTATTTATATGCAAGTCAATTTGTTGCATTTCTTGTCTTGCATGCAAGACAATATTTGTATATAATTGTTTCATATAAAGGAGATTTTCATATGAATCGAGACACACTGAAGCAAATAATGATCGACCAAAAAGAAAGCTACCTCAATAATCCCTTGATTCCCCGGAAGTATTTTCTAGAGGAGAATGTAAATTACTGTTTTGTGGGAATCAGAAGAACCGGTAAATCTTATATGATGTATCAGAAAATCCAATCTCTGATAGAAAAGGGGGTTCCCGTCTCCCAAATCGTATATGTCAATTTCGAGGACGAGCGTCTCCTGGAAATAACCTCCGACGATCTGAATATAATTTTGGAAATCGGAATAGAACTTTCCGGCACAGCCAATCGGCCTTACTTGTTTTTTGATGAAATTCAAAATATTGACGGATGGGAAAAGTTTGTCCGCAGAATGGCAGATATGAAATACCGGATAGATATCACGGGCAGTAACAGCAAAATGCTTAGTAATGAAATTGCTTCTACTCTGGGTGGGCGTTTTGTGATTCTTAATGTTTACCCCTATTCCTTTTCGGAATATCTTGTTGCTAATCACAAAGATAAAAATTATCTTAACGTGATCAGCACAAAAGACCGGGCAGAAGTTCTCAGTTTGTATCATGAATATATAACTTATGGAGCTTTCCCTGAGCTGGTCGATATCAGGAATAAACGAAGTTTTCTAAATAGCATTTATCAAACGGTGTATCTGGGGGATATTATCACAAGAAATAAGATTACAAATGATTTCGCAGTGAGACTGATTTTGAAAAAAATAGCAGAATCCGTTACCAAACCTTTATCTTTCAGCCGACTTACCAATATATTAAAAAACGCAGGAGCATCCCTGGGAAAACAAACCGTTATAAATTATGTTGGTTATATGACTGACTCCTATCTGCTTTTTACACTCCGGAATTATGCGGCAAAACTTATTGAAAAAGAAACCTCACCCAAATATTACTTCATGGATACCGGTCTTCTTGGTCTTATGCTGTTAGACTGTCAGTCCGCACAATTAGAAAATCTCGTAGCTATTGAACTGGTTCGTCGCTACGGAATAGAAAACGTTTATTTCTTCGAAAATAATGTTGAAATTGATTTCTATGTTCCCTCCGAGCAGCTTGCTATTCAGGTCAGTATGCAGATTCTTGACAACATTGATACGAAAGAAAGAGAAACCAAAGCTTTCACTAAACTCAAGAACTTTATTCCTGATATTACATGCCTTCTTATCACTAACAGTGAAGAAGCAGTTCTCGAATGCAATGACATTGTCATTGATGTTGTCCCTGCCTGGAAATGGCTGTTAGACGCAGCGGACACCTCCTCCCACTGATCACATGGCATCTTTCTAAATAAACCATAACCACCGGCTGGGCCGGTGGTTTTTTCTGCCCCTATAAGGGGCTGTTACCAGCACTGGGTGTTTATGATACACTAAAATTACCAGAAAAAAGCGTCAGAATTTCCTGAAATCAGCAAGGGATTTTCCTCAAAAAAGTCCGGCACCGCCGGTTGTTCAGGCACAGCCATCCAAGCTGGATCCGTTTAAGCCGGTTATCCAGGAGTGGCTGGAATCCGCGCCCACACGGTTGATATCCTTACCAGTACTCCTCTCCCCAGTACCTCGCCAGCACGCTCTCCATATTCGCTCTGCCCACTGGATTCGCGGTATGGATCTCCACAGGGTAAAAGGTCTCCCGCTCCGCCAGCCAGTCCAGTAGTTTGATGGCATCGCCGCCCTGACTTGCAAAATCTCCCAGGTCATGGTCGAGATCCAGCACCTCGATCTCGATGCCGTTTCTCTCCGCCTCCCTGATCAGTGTCTTGGCTTCATTCACGGATCTGGCGCTCTCATATCCCCAGGGTGCCGGGCGGAGATCATCTAACCATATTTTCATTCTTTCTTCCTCCTCGGTATATCTCCATCAACATTTTGTAATTTTTCACTTCCATTCCTGCAGGCTGTCGATCTCGGTCCCGCAATATTCACACACGCCTTTGGTCACATCAATATTGGCATCGCATTTGGGGCATTTGATCACGTGGATCCCGCTGTCCAGGGTCATGACTCTGTCGTTGTGGCTGAGGGAGAAGGTATCCTTCTGATATGCGGATGTGATCCGGCCACCTCGCAGATACACCAGTCTGACCTGTAACTCCACATCCACGCACAATATGCCGTTCTCCACATGCTCCTGCAGACCGGTGTAGTCCATAATGTCGTAATCAATGACATTCGGCCGGGAATAGTAGCGTCTGCCGGCTTCGTAGTTCAGGTTATTATAGAACCGCTTTTTGTCGATGCCGGTGCCGGTCCAGAATTCCTGCTGCCGACGGTTCTGTTTTTCTTTGTAGCGTCTGACTGGCCCCAGTACCGCATACGCATCGCACAGATAGAAAAAGTAATAGAGGATCATAGCCAGGATTGTGCTGTAGATGAAAATCTTGCCCACATCATAGCCATTGAAGGTCCTGGAGGTATTTATGATCCACAGGCTGCATAGCAGGAACGATATGATGTAGTCTACCACTCCCGTGACGATCCGGTAGACCGGGCTTTGCAATACCAGGTCATAATGGTGCTTGCTGCCCAGCTCCTTGTCTGCGTAGTCAATGTTAGAGGCCGCATCACAGCAGGGACAGCCGTTCACAAATTCCTTTACTTTGCCGGTAAAGCCGCAGTTTTCACAGGTATGCTGTGCCTCTTCATCCATTCCGGATACATAGGTATACTCCATGCGGGAATCGAAGATTTTCTCTGTATGGAGCAATTTCCCCTGCCGGAAATACTCTTTGCGGCAGCGGATACCACTGTGCACATCATCCTGACAGGTTCCGTCTGTGGACCGGTACCTCAGGGTGCCATCGACGATGTAGGTAGTCTTGATATTGACGCCGCTTTCTGTAAGCCTGCGCATTTGAAGTGTTTCGGATATGAATGCCATTGCTTTCGTGTCCTATCTGTTATTGTTGTTATTATTGTTGTTATTGTTATTATTGTTGTTGGAAGAGGAACCACCGCTGCTGCCGGAGCCTGAGGATGGTGTGTAATGGGGGAACACTTTGAATTCTGTCCGTGACAGCAGGATTCCATCAATGCTACTGTCGGTGCAGTTCGCCATGATCACCTTCTGGGTTGTTGCAGTATTCTGCCCGATGATGAGGGACAGATTCTGTCTGCCTCCCTTGATGAAAGCCTCCGGCTCCTGCTCCAGGAAATGATAGATTTCCCAAAGCTCCTCCTCTGTCACCTCATAATATTTCGTCAGTTCCACGCAACGCTTCATGCGGATCAGTTCTTCATAGGTCTGCGGTTCAAAATTCATGGAAAGCCTCCTTGTCATTTTTTTGATCCAGTGTCAGATAGTAAAATTCAATGTTCTGAAAGGGGAGATTGATGGCCTGTATATGGTAATAGGCATTATTTTCCTGCTTCCGGTAATGGCAGTCTCTCAGCTCCGTGGTGGTGCACAACAGATTGTTCGGGCTGCCCGTGGCATATTCCTTTGCATATTCGCGCAGGAGCCCGGAAATATCATATACATACCATTCTTCTTCGTTGTCCCCGGAATGGTCCAGCACCCCTTTATAAATCTGATGCGTGGCAATGTGCCGCTGCTTTGTTCTCCCTTCATCCCCGTAAGTCACGAGATCTCCGGACAACAGCATCAGGTACAATGCGTTGTTCTCCGGATAATCGCATTCTTCCTGCAGCATATGCTTTTTCATACGCAGCTTTACCGTACTGATGGGTGTCAGATATAGGATCTCCCTGGACTTCCTAAGAATCTGGGAGATCAGCGGATATCTGTCTCCATCCACGTCCAGTTCGAACACACCGCTGTCATAGATATATTTCAGCTTCGCATCTTGTGCAATGATCTGTTCCAGTGCAGGATATTCTGCGGATGTCTTGGCAGGCAGATACTTTTCCGGCTCCTCGAGGCGCATCTTCGTCACATATTCATATGTCGTCTCGTCAGCAGAAGCATCCGGGGCATAGCCGCGGTCCCGGTACATCTGCTGTTGCAGCAGGCAGGTGTAGCTTTTGCCGGATCTATATACGTTTTTCACAAAAGGACAGCCCGTTTTGCACAGATACAGGTAAGCGCACCTCGCACATTCCTCGGGAAACGGTTGTCTGTTATGGTTTTGGAAGATCTTCCGTGCAGCGGTTTTCAAAATGGTGTCCACCGTGTCACGGTAGATATTACCGTAGTAAAAATCTTCGTTCTTCTGACCTCTGACACAGGAATAGATGTCTCCGTTACGCTCCAATAGGAAAAATTTCTCTCCGCAATTATCGCAGTTGGTGCAGTATTCCGGTCCGAACTCATCGAACCATGCACCGTTGACCCCGGCATCCAGATTGGTCCCGTCAAAAGCCTCATGCATCCGCCGGTAGAAAATCAGCTGTTCCTCTTCACTCATGTGATGCAGCAGGCCACAGGAATTGTAGTCAAACCCGATCATGAAATTAAAATCATTCATGTCCAGGCACGTATTCCGGTCCAGGAATCTGATATCCTCGATGATCTGATCCAGCTGTTCGAAATGCTCCCGAAAGATCGTGGCAGATACTTTTTTCTTGTCAGGGATCTCCTCCAGCAGTCGGATATTATCCAGTATCCGTTCCAGGGTGCCCTTTCCGCCCTTGGTCACCCTGTATTTTTCATGCAGGGAAAGAGGCAGATCCAGGCTGCCCGATATGGACACGTTGAACTCCCGGATGGTCTCGATATGTCTGTCCAGTCCGTACAGATTCGTCTTGATGTGAGGATGCCCCACCCTGAAGCCGGCATCCGTGATGAGTTCACGCATGTCCTGATAGTATCTGCTGATATATTGGATCAGGTCGTGGAATTCCTGCTCCGGTAAAGTGGTCACCTCGCCGCCGTGCAGGGAAATATTAAAGGGCACCACATCCGCTTCACGGAATTTCGCGATGGCATATTGCAGGGTCTCCAGGCAATCTCCGCCCCGCAGGGTATCTACAGTGTGGTCCTCCAGATAACAGTACCGGCACTGCATATTACATGCCATGGTCGGCACATATAACAAATGAATAAATTTAGTATTCATAGTAATCGATCCTTACAGGTGTCTCCTTGAAAGCACGTTCATTGACAGATACGCCCCGGGGCAGTGTGATCTCCCGCAGAGAATCACAGCACCGGAAAGCGGAAGACCCGATCTGCTGCAACTTGCTGTCCGGGGAGATCACCACCTCTTCCAGACTGATATTTCCATAAAACGCGTGTCCGCCGATCCTGGTCACGTTATCCGGGATCTCTATGCGCAGCAGGCTGCTGCATTCTTCAAAGGTGTTGCCACGGATCTCCGTCAGTCCCGCCGGAAGATTTACCTCCTCCAGGCTGCTGCAACGGTAAAAAGCTTCCCCGCCCAGATACGTCAGATTCTTCGGCAATGTGACACGTTCCAGACTTCTGCAGTTTTTAAATGCCTGTCCACGGATCTCCGTAATGCTGTCCGGCAGCGTTACTTCTGTTAAAAAGGGCATATTGGAAAAGGTGTTGCCGCGCAGGCCCACTACTTTCTCCCCCTGATAGGTATCGGGGATGGTCGCTGTAGTCATATTCGTCAGACCATAGACATAAAACCGCACATAGTATCCTTCATCTGCCTGCTCATAGAAGATCCTGGGCTTACTGAACAATAGCAGCGAGCCTGCCACAGCCACCGCCATGAGAGCCCATTTCAGCTTTTTGCTGTAATCCGGCACCATGGATGCCTTCACATTCATGACAATATTCGAGATTTTCTCCTGGGATCTGGATCTGATCTCCTTTTTCAAATATTTTATCAGCTGATAACGGCTGGTCAAAAATGCATATACCACCAGGATCAGGAGTCCGATCACATAGGTTTTCATCGGAAAATGAAAGAAAAACAAAGATATGTATACGAATAACAGAACCGCCAAAATGGCATTCAGTATATTTTTTCTGCGCAGCATATCCTCCGGGATCAGATTCTGTTCTTCCGTGATCCCGGCACGCTGCATTTCACGTTTTATAAACCCTTCGACACAATCCTCCTCGGACATGGCAAACAGCGGATCAAAATCCTCTGCATGCACTATCCTTTTCTCAGAAAGTGGCTCTGGAGGTGTGGTCCCGCCTGTTACCGTTTCGTCAGCTGCCGATGCATTGATCACTGTCTCAGCTGCTGTCTGTACCTTTTCCTCCATAGATAAAGTCATTCCCATACCGTTATTTTCCCTTCTTTTCTACTGTGCATAGCATCTTTTTAGTCTCCAAAAGACTACGATACTCTTCCATTTCGCGATTCTGTCGTTTAGTATTCAGGACTTAACAGGAAGTCCGCTATATGCATCGTCTTGATGCCCTCGTAGTTTCCTCCTGAAAATTCATCTGTTGTGAGAACATATTTGGGGTAGTTGTCGCGGATTTCCAACAACCGGTCGTATTCCCGTTTTTCTGTTTTCAGAGAATGAAGCTCCTGCGTCACCTGCACATAGAGCTTTTCATTTTGCCGTACTGCCACAAAGTCGATCTCGCTGCTGCCGGATTTGCCGACATTGACGGTATACCCTCTGCGGCAAAGCTCCAAGTACACGACATTCTCTAAACTGGATGCCACGCTGTCAGCGTTATAGCCGAGAACGCTGTACCGCAGGGCGGTATCGGCAAGATAGAATTTCTCCTGTGTTTTCAGGATCTCCTTGCCCTGTAAATCAAAGCGGGAGCATCGATGGAGCAGGTACGCCTTCTCCAGCTTCTCCAAGTAACTATAAACTGTTTCATTGTCCAACGCTCGGTGTTCCGCTTTCAGGTAATCCGAAAAGGACTTTGCCGAGAAGGTATTGCCCACATTGTTGAAGGTGTACTTGACCACTCGTTCCAACTGGTCGATCTTCCGCACCTGATTGCGCTTAACAATATCCGAGAAGATCGTAGAGTTGTAAATATCACGCACGATAGTGTAGACCTCGTCCTGAGAAAACTCCTGCAAATGCGTTGCCGGGAAACCGCCCAAGCGTACATAGTCAGCAAGCTCCGTCTTCGGCTCTCCAACCTCGGTATATTGGCTTTTGAACATCAGGTACTCGTCAAAGGACAAAGTGAAGATGCGGAAAGATACATATCGTCCCGTCAGATAGGTTGAAATCTCAGAGGACATCATGTGAGAGTTGGAACCTGTCACATACAGGTCAACATCAAAGTCAGATGCCAGCGAATTGACGACCTTTTCCCAGCCCTTGATTTCCTGAACCTCATCGAGAAACAGGTAAGTTTTTCCATCGGGCGAAAGACGCTCTTTAAGCTGTGCGTACATCTGCTTTGCCGTCATATCCTCATATTCCATTGAGTCATAGCGGCAACTGACAATGCGCTCCTTCGGAATGTTATGCTGCGTTTCCAATCTCTCCATAATCATTTTCAGGATCGTTGACTTTCCGCAACGACGTACTCCCGTAAGGATTTTTACAAATGGCGTATCCACATAAGCCATGATCTTCTCTACATACAAAGGTCTGTAAATCATCGTGACCACCTCCGTTTGTAGATAGTATATCGCAATTCGTTCCAAAAGGCAATTTGTTTTGCGATTACAAACCGCAAAACTTATATCTCTTCATGATTATTCGCTCCTTTCGCTAGTCCTAAAATGTATAAGCAAAACTAAACTTCGCAAAAAATCGGCATCAAATCCATTTCTGAATTCAACACCGATTCTCTGCTTTTCCTTTTTTCTGTTGTAAGTCTTTCCACTCGGAACTGATCTTGTGACCGGATTCAGTTCTCCCCATGTTGTTCGCTGCTTAGCATAATATTCCCTCTGCGCTTTCTTACTTCTTTTATCAAGCGTTACATATTGCTTCATTTTCTCATCCTCGCTTTCGTGTCTTCTTCAATCATCTTTGCAATTTCACCACAGGCGGCAGGATAATCTTTATGTCCCAGTAAGAGCATTTTATCTTTAAGTCGTTCTAGAGCTTCCTCAAATCTTGCGACGTCCCTCTTTAGCACCTTACAGAATACAATGCAGTACGCCGAACCATCCTTGACCATCTCTCCCTTAAATTTCATAGTTATCTTATTCTGCACAAACAATTGATCCGCCAGATAAGAACTATGATCTACATAAGCATAAGGAACCGCAAATAACGAAAAATCACTCATTTTCCAATAATTCTTCATTCTCATCATCTCCAACATAAAGATAGCTGCAGAAGATCCGAAGACCTCCCACAGCCTGTGCTTATAACCGAACCTCCACACGCAGTTTCCTGCAGGTTTTCTACAAGGCCGCTGTTAAGAAATCTTGCATCAGATTTTAAAACCTACAATGAACATAAACCGATAACACATAACCCATAACAGACATACCCTTACCATGAACAAAAACTTCTGGGATCACCATCAATCTCATAAAGCCTTGTACGGAAAAATCCTTAGATGTCTACTTCAAACTGTACTGTTTGATTGTACTTATCAAGAGCCATCTGCATTTCCATAATGGTCTTGGATACAGCCTCATACTCCTTCTTAATCAGCTCCAGGTCATAGTTAATATACCTATATTCTGGAACCGTATTTCTGGACATATAAGAGCGCTGCTCCTCTCTGGCTTTTGGTAGCTGCTTACGCATCTGATCAAGCACTGATTTTCTCTTGTTCAGCTGAGCCATCTTTATAAGAATTGTATCAATGCTCATTTCTGCATCGCCCACCTGAACCTTTTCATTAGAATTGGTTACATTAAGCGCATGCTTGATAATTGCAATTTTCTCATCAAGAGATGTAATAGTAGCTGCAACCTCCGTATAATCATATTCTGGTACGACAGGTTCCTCATTGATAGCTGCAACATAGGTACTGGATGTTGCCTCTTTGTTTACCCAGAAGGCCTTATCTTCTTCCAGGCTCTTAAGCATTTTATTTGCATATGCTGATGTCATTGTCTGCATTTCCTTACGACCTCCATTTTCTTTTGTTTTTTGTTCTGATATTAGCTTAATGCATGACAGATGCTTTGTCATTGTACCAACGGTTTAATACCATAGAAAATCCGCAGTCAGGTTTTCTATGGTCATGAATAATTCCCCATAAACGAACAACATCCCCGTCAACGACGAGGATATCTTCAATACTGGTATGCAGTAATCTGCTTAAGATTACAAAATTGTCTAAGCTCGGCAATGATCTACCGGAAATCCATTTGTAGATTGCCTGCGGATTCTCAAATCCCATAGCATTCTGCACATCTTTCACAGTATAACCATTTTCCATGAGCAGTTTCTTAATTTGCTTCCCTGTCTCCTTTTGCTGGATTGCCAAATACATTGGTTCCATCTCTTTGTACCTCCGCAATTTTCTTCCATCCCGAATCACAATCTCTATTTGTAGACTTACATTATATCGGATGTATTCACAAAATGCATTAAACTTTTAGTTTAAAATGTCTGTGCGAGCTTCCCTATACTCACTCCCTGTTACAGTACCTTGCAAGTTCTCATTGCTGCAGATTTTTTACACGCCATAGGCTCGTAATAATCAGGATTCGCAATTTATGTATAGAGGGGATTAGTGGAGTCCATCTTGTTTCCCGGATATCGCTGCCGTGAGCTCTTTATGGTTACTAACGCTTAATCATATTCCCTATGGCAATATAATCTCACCAACCTGCTCTACTCTATGAGATTAATAGATCGCAGCCTTACTTTAACGTCCTGCCGGGTCATTTACAGCAACTCGCAGACTTCCACTTCTTTCAGTGCGGACGGGTTTATAGTTTTCCTTCTAAAGATTAAGCTTAACAGAATCTCCTCATACTTGCATTTAACCAATAGTTTAATTGCTATCGTATTCATCTTTTATCTTAAAAATGATACTCATCCTTAACACCTAACAACTGGCTCCATCTTGCAGAAATCAGCTTAGCATAATATATATCTGCCAATCCATATGCCCCCAGGGAATACGCATCGTTGAACTCTACGAGTAATGTCCTGCCATCTTTAGTTACACAGATATCCATACTGCAAGCCATAGGCCTATCTTCCCAAGAAACAAAACTTTCCATCATAGAATTAAGCACCTGCGCGTCATAATGATATAAATAACCCTTCCTTGACTTATCAATTATCATGCCATATGGGCGCACATCAATTATCTCATCATATGTAATAAAGCAACGCCATTCTGCAGCGATATCTAATGATTCGCTTACCAATACCTCATAATCTTCAGCATGATTACCGCAGCCCATAAGATCTTTTATACTGGAAATTGTCTTGCCGGTAAAAGCCTTGCTTCTTACTGCTGGTTTCACAAAATATCCCGCCGACCACTTGTTCTCATCTCTTGAAATACTGTTGATTGTATCTTTCCATATTTTCCTTCCCAGAAATGGCTTAAGCACATCTGGATAATCAGGAATATGCGGTGTCACCCCAAACTTGTTAAACAGTACATTGCACTGATCAATATAATCCAAGGCAATATCTTCACGCTTAAAATCATCATAGATATCATCTATCAAATGGTAAGGAACTATTTCCGCAGCCATCTCTCTGAAACCAAACATAGCTGAAGCGAAATTATGATTGTGAGGTATCTCCATTTTCATTTCATTGTCATATTTTGTTTTTAAATATACCTTTCCCATAATAATCACCTGTTAAATATAATAGCGTTTGCGGAAGAGCGCTATGTGCCAGTGGCACCTTAAGCCAACTCGGACACGCAAACATAAGTGGGCAGGGCCAGACTCGAACTGGCGTAGACCGAAGTCGGCGGATTTACAGTCCGCTGCAATTGCCACTATGCGACCTACCCATAAGTGATCCCCACCGGACTTGAACCGAGCATTTTAGCCTTGAAAGGGCTATGTCCTAACCTTTAGACTAGGGGACCATAATGCTCATATCAGGATTCGAACCTGAATCAATCGGTTCTACGCTCCGCTTCGGTCCGTTCAGGGCAATCGTCCCCCGGACGATTTGAACCGTAGCCGATCATTCTATCCATTGAACTATACGAGCATATACGGGCTAAATATATTTCAACTCAGCCCTGCTTATTCACTTTTCATGCGCTAATCTGCTTTGTTCTATTTATATCGATTATGATAATCTCATCCATCGGAACATCCAGCACTGCTGCCAGTACAACCAGATTATCGATTGTAGGCATGGCAGTTCCGTGCTGCCACTTGTAGATAGCCTGAGGAGTCGCAAATCCAAAGATATCCTGCAGGTCTCTTACAGTCAGACCTGTTGCCTCTCTCAGTCTCATGATATTCCTTCCGGTAGCTACCATATCGATGGTAGGCATAGTAAACATTTCTTCCTCCGTTTCTGCTTCTGCAGGTGAAGGAAGAATGCCCTCCACCTTAATCAGAAGCCTTATAATTGTATATAGGTTTCATCACATCGATTACATCTACAGACTCTCGGATCACATCAATGATGTCCTCCAGACTCTTGTATGCCATCGGTGCCTCGTCCAATGTATTTTCATTAATCGAAGTGGTATAAATACCCTTCATTGTCTCTCGGTATTCGTCCATGCTAAGATTTGCTTTCGCCTTTGTTCTGGACATAAGTCGTCCTGCTCCGTGAGGTGCAGAATAATTCCACTCGGGATTTCCTTTTCCAACAGCAAGCACACTTCCATCTCTCATATTTATTGGAATCAGCACTTTCTCTCCACTATGGGCTGCTATTGCGCCCTTTCTCAAAATCATTTCATCTGTATCAATATAATTATGAATTGTATGGAAGGCCTCGCCTCCAGTCATTCCGGTTCTCTCCAAAATGATTTCTGCCATCTTCTCTCTGCTTCGTCTTGCAAAAGCCTGGCAGATTTCAACATCGTGAAGGTAGTCCTCAAGATATTTTCCTGATAAGTAGCACAGATCTTCAGGCATACTTGTCTCAGACTCATATACCTGCCAGTGAAGCTGTTTTAACGCATCCTGAATCTCACTTCTACGTCCCTGCTCCTTATAGGTTCTGATAATCTCATCACGCTTCTCAAGATAGTCCCCATAGCCTCTGTCCAAGTTAATCGCCAACTTCTGATAAAGCTCTGCAACCTGCTTACCCAGATTACGTGAGCCTGAATGAATCACAAGATATTTGGTTCCATCACCCGCTTCATCTATCTCTATAAAGTGGTTACCACCACCAAGGGTTCCAAGTGAACGCTCTAATCTCTTTGTGTCCTTCAGTTCTCTGTAGCAAGCAAGTTCTGTCAAATCAAATCTCTCCTGGCGACCTTCCCACACGTTCATTCCCGATGGAATAAAATGTGCAACCTCATCAACCTTTACAAAATCAATATCAACCTTGCCTAAGTTCACGGTATACATACCGCATCCGATATCAACACCCACTACATTTGGAACAGCCTTATCAGTAATTGTCATTGTGGTTCCAATAGTGCAGCCTTTACCGGAATGAACATCAGGCATGATTCTTATTCTTGATCCTTCCGTCATCGGATAATCACACATACGTCTGATTTGTTCTATCGCTTCATCCTCTACTACTCTTGCATAGCAGATGGCTGTATTTATTTTTCCTTTGATTTCAATTAAATCCATGCTTCTCTTACCTCATTTCTGTGATATTTACATTGGACAGTGCTCCGCGAAGGACTCGAACTGAAACACCGGTCACCCGACTACTGGTGGTTTTCAAGACCACCGCCTTACCAATCAGGCTTATATCTGCCAAAAAAATACCGCCTACCATGTGCATCCACACAAGATAAGCGGTTCAAGATCTATGTATCCGGTTGTCCTCTCCTGTCCCTACGACAGGCCTACATCCGTCACCAAAGTATTCCCTTCAAGCTTATTCTTATCTGAATACACAAAGCTAAAGCCCCACTCTTTTTCATAATCGAGTGCTGCATTTTTCAAACTTTCCAGATATAAATAACTTGATCGAATAGCTGTGAACATTCTTTTTTCCTTTCCCAGACCCATCGCTTCGGATCCGCTTTTCTTTCTTTGTTATCGACATAATACCACAGCAACATTAGTTTGTCATTATACTTGTGGTATAACTTTGACGCATCATAGTGCAATCAGCCTAAGAGTCAGTATTTTCTGACTTATAACAAAATAAGCCCGCAGATATCAAGGCAAATTACTGATATCCACGGGCACTTTTCGACCAAAACCTATTCAATTATACTCACTGGTAGTAGTCGAGCGAAATCCATCCAGCACCTTTCCTGATATTAAAATCTGGAATGCTCACCTTAACCAAGAACGGACAATCCGCATTAGTCATCCCACCTGCAGCACCTTCCGCCACATCAGGATAAACCTGCTTTCCATTCCAGTCATAAACCTCATATCCAGGATTCTTATCAGCCATCGCCTTTGCATTGGCAAGAATCGTATAAGCCCCAAGCTGAAATTTTGCATCATCCCAGCTCTTCCTTACACGGTAATACTTCACCACATCCGAAGTCTCACCCGCCACATCATACTGAGTCAGATTCCACTTTCAGAGGAATACACCATGCCAAGTTCAATCTCTGTATTGCCGCAACTCCGACTTGAAATATAGCCACTGCCCTTTACAATGTCATCGGCACCAAACTCATACACACCACTTTTCTTCGTTGTAATCCTTCCAGTCCAATGATATCTTCTTGTGTTCTCCTGCACCGCCTGCAGGAACGCCTCACTCACTGGATACAAAAGACCACCTTCCTTCCACCAAAAAAGATGTATTTCAACCTCCTTTGAATTTTACTTTCATTATCTTTCAGATTCGTAATATTTTATTTCTGACGAAAATCTTATTGGTAAATTTAATTTATCATCAAATTCTAAATCCGACAATTCAATTAATATATCCTTCCCATACCTCAATGGAATTAATGTAAATTTCAGTTTTAAGTCTTTTTCTAACATCAGTTCCATATGCTCTGGTTTATCTGGATTTATTACAGCAAATCTAACTTCATTTTGTATTTCGTATCCTTCTTTCACCTTGTGAAATACAGATTCAAAGCAATCTTTCATTGCCAAATCATAATATTCTATATCTGACAATTTCTCATCTAAATCATAATGAACCTTGCCATAAGCATATGAGAGTTTTAACTTCTCAACAGCTTTTTCAAATTTTTCTATAAAAATACGTGTATTCTTTATAACCATTAATTCAGTATCTTCACCTTGCCATAAAGGTTCTATATATTTCCACGGAATCACATAATAATACTTATTATTTTTCGCATCATAATGTTTCTCATCATATTTGAGACCATACATACAATAAATATATGCATTATTATTTTTATGTATCAATGATGTATCTCCTAATAAATGCCATGTTTTTTTCTCATCTGTAGAATATAAAATCTTACAAGGTATATCTGTAATCGCTCCTTCATATTTATCATATTGTCCATCTGTTAACCCTACTTTATTAAATGACATTTGCGGGTTCATATACAACTTATATTCATCATATAAACATTTATTATATTCAGGCTTCGATATTCTTATCAACAGTAACAATTGTTCTCTCATATTACACCTTCTTTTCTGATTACAAAGTAGCACCTTTTATTGCGCATTTAATAAAAAACCTCACCAGTATTTCTACCAGTGAGGTGATTATATCATATCGTCACTTCCATAAGCATCAAATCTGCTCATTTTCTGCATCGTTTGGCGTAAAATTGGCGTATTTTTGTAATTTTACAAATTTCCACCAATAAGGTACATCACGTTTTTAGTACAGTTTTGCACCTGCCGGGATTCTGTCATTTACCATCAGAAGGTTCAGTCCTTCGTGACCGTCTTCTTCATGTACTGCTGAGATCAGCATACCCTCGGAATCAATTCCCATCATCTTTCTCGGTGACAGGTTCACGATAGCGATTGCGGTCTTACCAACAAGTTCTTCCGGCTCGTAATACTCGTGAATACCGCTTAAGATCACGCGGTCTTTACGCTCTCCGTCATCCAATGTGAACTTCAGAAGCTTCTTTGACTTCGGTACTGCTTCACAAGCTAAAATCTTAACTGCACGGAAATCAGATTTTGCAAATGTATCGAAATCAACCATTTCTTCAAAGATCGGCTCGATCTTTACATTGGAGAAATTAATCTTCTCAACAGCTTTTGCTGCAGCTGCAGGAGCTGCTTCGGAAGTCTTGGAAGCCTTCTTGTCAGAGTCTAATGACTTTATCGTCGGGATGTTAAGTTCGATTTCTTTTTTACAGTTAATTGCACCCACTGCACTCCCTATAAAACTGACACGTCAAACAACACTGTCCGCAGCGTTTCTCCTTTATCCGTTTCTTTCGCTGGAGCCAGTAAATGATCCTTCTCATCTTCTTTTCCCTCTCCATATTTTGTTATACTACCACTCAGAATGCTATTAGCTTCCATTCTACTTGTGGCAAGCATCAGCTTAAAATCCAGTTTATACCTATCACTAATGGCATCTGGTTCCTTATTTGATTCACTTTGAGGAGCTTCATACCTCTGACCATTTGATAAAGCCAAAAAATATGATGATTCATTTATAAATTCACGAATATAGATTTCATAATTGCAATCATCTTCTCCTGCTATGAAATTTGTCACAATCATATGCGCTGGAAGCTGCTTATATAATAGCGTTTGGTTTATTTCCATGCATTTTAGTGCTTTCTGTTCCATTTATTAGTTCCTATTCATTGTATCCTGATTATGATAGATCTAGCAGAATTACCTCGTGTATCTCTTTTCAGTCGCCAACACATCCATATCAGGCAAAACACCTCTATTCTATAAAACCTATCTCATTTATACCTATAACACCTCTTCTGAGGAATGTCATATCAATCTTTTCAGGTTCAAATTTATCTGGAGTAAATGTGCTAAACTGGAATCCTTCGGGCTTGAACTTATCATATTCAAGTTGCTCATAATCGAATACATCGATTCCAATTTCCCTGATTACATCTTCGGGTAAAACATAATCCTGATTAACAAGTCCGAACAAGGTAAATCCAGTATCAACGCAGAATGAGATGGCTGGCTTGTAGGCTACAGAGTAAGTAAATGAACCAACTAGTGAGCCGACAAAGCTTCCTATCATATATCCCACAACCGGTACCTCTATAAACGCCTGTGACGTAGCGCCAAGCGCAAGGGAACAAGTAGTCGTGAACATGGTTCTCATCAGCTCATTTGACATCTCATAGCGAGTCATCTTACCGGTTGCCACTTTATAGGAATTCTTGACAGTATCCATTACAAGTACCGTCACGGCCCCTATAACGGTCGGATCCACACTCTTAAGTGCCGCTCCAAGTACACCCGATTTACATGCAGTGGTAATTGCGGCTGAGACGGTTCCTCGTACAAAGCCTTCCGAGCCACCTTTTAAAGCCGCAAACCCAATCTTCTTAAACTGTTCTTCGTCAACCTCACCGTTCTCAATCAGATACTTAATTGCATTAATGATTTCCGGAGCTGTCCTAAGAACAATAGAAATTGTTGCTGCATTAAGACCTGCTTTTAGCGCCTGTTTCAATATATACTCAGCCTTGATAAGTTCTTCTGTCGTAAGCCCTCATTCCTCCGGGTTGATTTTACCTTCCTTTGCAAGCTGAGCAAGTTTCTTTGCATCTTCCTCTGAAAGAGGAATTGATTCATTCCCATGATTGTCCGAAATTCTATCTTTAAGCAGTTTTAAGGTTTCCCTGTATCTCTCAACCTGTTCGGGACGTTTTGATCCCTCTTCAGCTATTTTACGCTCAAGCCACTTAGTTGCTTCTGTAAGCTGATCTGCAGGGATGACCCGTATCTGTCCGGAGTAAACTGCATCATTTAACACAGAATCATCCTGATAGTTTCTGTTTTTCAGATACTCTTCGAGCGTTTCTTTTCCGCCACCTGACTGATATTTCTTATACGCTTCAAACACGCTCTTAGCCTGCTGTTTTGCGCTTTCTACGCCATTTTTGTAGTATTTCAGACCAGCATCAAGCTCGATATTCTTACCGCTGACATCCACAGAACCGAAATCATGACTGCGGTCTACTTGAACACGATTACCGGATCCTTTTACCGCAGCGTCTATGTTAAAGGTTCCTGCATGCCAGAACTCAGCCAAATCCCCTTTAAGAGTGTCTACGCTGCTTTGCATTCCCTTAAAATGTGCGACGCTTTCAATGAATTCACTGATTTCGCCGTTTACACTATCTACATATCCGCTTCCAAGATCCATGCCTGCAAAGTCAGAAGCATGTTCTGCGAAAAACTCGAATCCTTCCCTAAAGCCATCCATAGATTAGCCCTCCAGGAATTCTTGCAATCCTTCAATATACAGGATCACTGAAAGGGCTCTGTACTGCTGATCCTTAACTTTTTTATGGACCTGAATCTTGTTGAGTCCTTTGGTAATACCCATAGCTGCCGATGCACCAGCTACAGGAACCAATGCGGCGGCCATGCCAAAACCAGCTGCTGCAGCAACACCAACTCCGGCAGCAAATGCCCCAACCTGCGCCAACGCTTTCGGAGCCTTCTTACCATTCTCGTCTTTTACTTCTACAGTAACCTCTTCAGCGGTCTGCACATCAACAACCTCTGGCTCATCTGTTTTTTCAATAGCCTTCGTTTTTGCACGTTTCATTGCTATCTTTTCAAAATCCGACTGATAACCGAGGGCATACTCAATAAACTCATCGTATGATTCAGGCTCAAGCATTTCATTATCGACCTTCATCATTGCTCTCTTCCCAAGCCATCCGTACTGCATTCCATATTTCTCAAACTTCACAACCATACTCGAAGATTCCGATTTACTGGTCTTGTTATCACCTATAAATAAAATATGCTCATTTGAAGAGATCTGAGCTTTATTAGCCAAATACTCCTTTTCTAGCCAGACGGCTGCTTCAACCGTACCATCTGCGATTCCAACAACCTCTCCGTCTTTATCATCATTCGTACTGATCAGTTGTCTAAGATAATTTGCATATTGCTCAGTTTTTTCATCGCAAACAATAATCAGTTTCTTTGTAGCCTTAACCATAGTAAAAGTCTCCTTTCATAGCCCCCTCAGGTCTATGTTTTTATACATTTATATATGTTTGATATTCGTTACAGCTAACCATCCTCATTATTTATTCAGACACTATGTTTGTCTTAGTCACCTGGGTATAGCAGAGAATACTTACAATCTCGAACAGCAAATCTTGACCATCAGCAGTAGTAAACATATTCGCGCAAGACGTAACAACCGGGCTCAGGTTATCTTTCCATGGTGCAAGCAATTTAGGGTTATCAATATCATACACTGCCTTATCTGGCGAGACCTGAGCAAGTGCATCCCTTTCCTGTATTAACAACCTTCGTCATGTCCCCAACAACTTTCTTTGTATTGGGATGGGCTCCAGCTGCAATAGTTGCCTCGGATGTATCTTTAAGATAAAACTCGTATACTTCGACAAATTTCTTTTTCTCACTATTGCCGACTTTAACAAACAAGTATTGCTTATCATCGAGTTACGTTCAACTTCATAGGCAACGATTACTCTATAGTAGCAGCCATTAACCAACTGGATTTCAGCTGTTTCATAGAAATTCTCGCTGTAATCAGTTTCAGAACCGGCTATATTGCCCTTTACCAACTCAGTAATCCAATTCGTTCCATCAATTGATGTTTGAAGTATTACTACTCCATTCCGTATCTTTTGATCTATTTTTTCTCCATTTACTTCACTCGCGCTGTCCTCAATCAAGTGCCAATCTGTGTCGGACGCGCCTATGACCGTTCCATTTGGGAAATATGAAAATGTCACCAGACCGCTAGAGACCTCATATGAGGAAAACCCATTAGTTTCAGACAATACCTTTAAGTCTCCGCTCATTCCAAACAGTCCAAACTAACTTCCGGAAGATGAAATAATTGTGGGTGTAGTTCCATCGTCATAATCATATTTGCTTTTCTCCGCAAGCTCATATTGCTTTCCGCTAATATTCACCGATGTTTCCTTTGCATAAGCGACTTCATGCATCGCAAAAGAGGCAGTCAATAAAGTAACTGCAAGCAAAGAAGCACCTATCATCTTGCGAATAATCCTTGTTCTCATTTTCTCATCCCCTAAATGAAAATTATATGTACAACGTAGCCTCACTTTGTAAGTTCACCTCAGTGGCCCAGCCCGTCCCGCATATGGGTGCAAATTCTGCCTTCTTAACTAACCTTCTTAACTATAACATTACATCTAATTCTGTCCGTTAAAAATGCCAGCTCAAAGCCCGCACAGGAGCACCATTTCTGAAGTGTTTATTTAAATGTTTTTTTAATCACAAAACGTATCCAGATAGAAGCGTTGAATCTTACTCTGTAACTTGGCGACTCTGTTGGATTCATTAACTAATCTGTTATATACTTTTTGAAGTTTGGCATTTTTCTCCCAGCTATCCTGACAGTACATCCAGTCCAAATAACACTGATGCGCCCAATAGTTTCTTAATTCTCTTATTGCGTCTAGGGTGTCGTAATCTGCTTCTGAAAGATATGGATTTCCATCACTATTATCCATCTCTTCTAGATCTCGCAAAGTTCTGCCCATATTTGAGAACTCCAACATATCCATATTTTCATCAAAGTCATCCGCTGACATGGCTGAATAGATTCTTTTTAAATCATATTCAATGCATTGAAAGTTCTCCATTATTTCACTGTATTTTATTCTAAACTGTTGCTCTAACATTGTTACCAATAATCCCTACTCCCATTTCTTCCACACATCCGGCTGGTAGCCGAGTGTGGACTGCTTTCCGTTTCTGACAACAGGTGTCTTGATTACCTGCGGATTCTCCAGAATCTTCTCAAGCTTATCCTCTTCTGCGATATACCGGATCAGGGCAAGAGTATCCTGATCCTTGCAGTTTGGATCTAGCATGGCATCGATGCCACCGTTGGCCTGGGCAACAGAGGTGAAACGATATTAACCTATTATCTTGGTTTATTACCCAACAAATACTTCTTCATCGTATTCTCTACATAGTCAATCACATTTTTCCACTCTAGGTCCCCTACATAAAAATTGTTTTTCTGAAACTGCCCCCAAAGCTCTGCCATGCGCAAATCGTCAGATATCAAATGCAATGTAGCTTCAATATCATCCTTGCTAAAAATAGTTTTCCGCTTTTCACAGGTGGTAGAAAATGCATCGTATAAAACCTGCTTCTCTATCTGCTCCCCATAGAAATTCATAATACTATAGACATCATAGAAATCTCTCAATCTTGTATTAGCAATACCTCTATTTATGATTGTCTGCATCTTCTCTGCTAGCAGAGTTTCCTTGTTATATGTAAGAACAGAAATGGTTCTATCCTCAAACATTAATTTATAGTCGTACTCTACAGCCTTTGGTGTGATCACATCATCTGTAGAAATATCGATTTTAATTGGTTGACGCATCCTGTCCAACGTAGCCTCCAGCATTACACGAATACCTGGGTAATCAAACTCTTCCATAATAGTTCTCGTACTTTTAATTTGAAAGCTAACATTATCTTCCAGCGGGATGTTACAAATTTCTTCAATTATCCTCTGTACATCAGCCTCATTTAATGGTAATGCTTTTACTGTTGTATCAATATCCATCGTAGCTCGCATATCCACACCAACAATTGACGCTACCAGCATTCCACCCTTAAGAATGAAATTATCTCGATATGACGATATAGATACTCTTTCCAGAAATCTTTCCATCATAAAATTTCGAATTAGCGTAGTCGCTTTTTTACTGTTCCCATCCGAAATATTTCTCACCTTATCTTTTAATTGTCTTGATGAACTAATCACACTAACACCTCCACGTACTTCATCACTTCATCTCGAATTCCCATCATATCCGCATATACAATCAACTGCGATAGCTTTTTGTCCTTCGATGACATATATTCCTTGATAGCCGTTTGAAATACTTGTACTTCATACTTATTACGATTCATTATCAAATCGCAAATGCAACGCTCCTTATCGTAAACCTTAACCAAATTTCCACTGCTGGATGCAATCTCACAAATTCCTATTTTGTATAAATCCGGTGCCGCATATTTCACCGAAACATCAAAATCATTATCCTTAAGATGGCTCGCATTATATCCCTGTGGCACAGTAACACACACAGATGAATACTCCCTATCTGTCAAACCGTGCAAATATAGTGCTGTTTCTCCGGAATAAATAATCGCACCATTTCTTTGTTGCAAAATGAACAACTCATCCGGCCACACATCATCCATTATATATAAACCTCTTGAGACCTTCTCCATGCCGTGTTCCTTAATATATTGTGCAACATAGGTCTTAGAAATATCTTCATTACACACCAATGAGGTAATAAGATAACCGTTATATTTTTCAATGAAATTTTCAATTTTTTCCTTTTTAGTCATTCTATTCACCTCTTCACTTTACCTCTACGCTTTAATTATATGACTTAAAAGCGAGAAAGTAAACTCTTTTTTATTTTTTGACCTATGCCTCTTTATTTAACCTCGCCAGCACCTTCACCTGCTCAATCGTCACTTTTCTCACATCCTCATTCTTCATCTCCTGCAGCATCATAGCAAGCAGCATCACATCAGCATCAAATCCCATCTCATCTCCATCCATCAAATATCCTGCTGTATCCTCCCATTTAGGCTTTTCCCTCTCAGGATTCCTTACAGGCTTAGCACCTGCACTTCCACTAGAAGCGTTAGCACTTTCTGAAGCATCTGACTTCTGTGATTCATCAACATACTCAAGCTCATTTGCCTGCTCCCTGTCAATCTTTGCTTTCTGCTCTGCTTCATCCTGCATGAAGAATCTTCTGCTTAATTCCGCATCACCAAGCATCATAAACTGCTCATAGGTAAGAGAATCTATATACACATTCTCGCCCTTATGTAAAATTTCTTTTACATAGCTTAATTGCGGTCTATTTAGCTTGTTTCCTGACTACTCAGGAAAAATATTTCTACCCTCGCCCCACCTGTATTTTCAGAATTTGAAAGTTTAATACCTCCACCATATTTTTCAGCCACAGTTTTTGCAAAAAATAATCCCATCCCATAATGGGCTTCGCCATTTCTACTTGTGTCATCCATAAAAAACTGCTCTGTGCCATGCAATAATGCTTCTTTTGTAAATCCTGATCCGCTATCCTCCACAATGAATGTCAGCCGGTCATCCTGCTCCTTTGCGTCAATATAAATGATTCCATTTTCTTTTGTATGCTCCACTGCATTCTGAATCACATTCATTACGGCTCGGAACATTGGATCATAAGCAATCGTTACCTTTTTATCACTTTGTTCCGCCTTCCAATCTATTTTCTGGTGATAGATTTCTACCAGTCCGAGTGCCTGTTCCTTTATATCTGCGAAAAAATCTTCTAACCTCACCGTTGTATAGGTAACATCACTGCAATTCCATGATTTTGTGACATCTATCAACTGTTTTACATAACTTTGTATCTGTGTTGTGCCGTTCAAAACATAAGTGATATTATTCTTCTGTTCTGTGGTCAGTTCAGTCTCTGAAAGTAGTTCTGCATTTCCCCGTACAATCGTAAGAGGTGTTTTAATATCATGCGCCAAAGCAGACATCTGTTGTTTCTTTTCCTGCTCTGTTTTCCACTGCTTTTCTAAAGATTCTCGCAATGCATCTCGCATATCATCGATTGCCGATAAACAGTCATCAAACTCTTTGATACCGGAACAGGATGTCTCATATTCCAGATTTTGATCCTTTATTTGTCTGATTGCGTCTAATACAGGCTGCATCTGCTTTTTGATTCTTTTTCCAAAACGTATGGACGGAATGATGATAATCGCTACCGCTCCAATCACTGACATAATACTCATCACATTCTGTGGTCCTATAAAATGCTCCCTCAAAAAAGCTGAATGATATTGAGGTATCAGGCGATATTGCAATACAACATATTCATTTTCCCTTACAATTACTTTATAAAAATATTTCCCGGATGCGTTTCCGTACTTTGCAACATTCCATGCTATCTGTTCGTATTGTTCTGACAGATCTCCACCTATTTTCTCTCCATTCTCTGAAAAGATTACATAATCACAAAGTGCGGGAATCATCTCAGCAGTCACTTTATCTGCACGTAGAATCGTATCATATGCTTCATTAATCTTTTGCTCTGCATAATTTGCCGGATAAATACAGCCAACACTAATCAAAAGGCACAGCAGCAGATAAGCAACAATCACCAAACCAACTAATGATCCAAGCATGACCAGTACATATCTCATAAAAATCCTGCTGAGTGCATTGCTTCTCTTTACTCTTCCCATTTATATCCAATCCCCCAGACTGTTTTTATCGGCATATAATCATAATCCGCAAATTTTGCTCTTATATTTTTGATATGCGTGATTATAGTACTGTCATTACTCTCATTGTCAAAGCCAAAGACCGCTTCCAATATCTGTTCCTTCGAGAAAACCTGTCCTCCGTTTTTAGCCAGAAATTCACAGATTTCGTACTCTGCTTTCGTAAACGGAAGTTCCTTATCATCCATCAACAGTTTCTTTTGAGACATCTGAATGCAGACTCTCCCCAAAACCATCCGGACAGAATGTTCCCTGTGCTCTCTTCTAAGATGTGCATTGATCCTTGCCCGAAGTTCCATCACTCCAAATGGCTTTGAAATATAATCATCTGCTCCTAAAGAAAGTCCGTTTACCAGACTGTTTTCCTCCGTTTTTGCCGTAAGAAACAAAATCGGACAATCCACAAGTATCCTAATTCTTTTGCATAATTCGAAGCCATCAATTCCAGGCATCATAATGTCCAGTAAAATCAGGTCATAACGATGTAATTCTTCCATATGAATTTTTAGTGGATTACTTACTTTGGTAACCAGATGTCCATCCTTATTCAAAATGCTTTCTATCATTTCCAAAATTGCCGGTTCATCATCAACTGCCAGTATTTTTGCCATAGTTTCCCTCGATTCTATTCCGATATTCTGTTTCCTTCCCAGTGGTTTACCCACCAAAAATAGTATACCATACTTATCCCTGTAAATATTAAGCAACCTGGTATGAATGACAACCATTCACCTACACTAGTTTCTCCCAATACAGATTGCAGATAAGTATATGGTACTCTACCCGTCCAGCAGACAAATACATATTTCCACACATAATCTCCAAGTCCGGTAAGCATCAATGCACTAATTAGTCCTGATATAATCCCTGCTCCAATGGATACCCCTTTTCCAAACTGAAAAGCCAGAATCAGCTGCCACAGATAAAGTGGAACACTGCTTCCCCACAGCAGCAATGCTGCAAATATACATCCTTTCATGATTTCGATATCGCTTGATGCGATTCTTCCAAATCCAATTCCGAATATGATTGCTGTCAATAGGATAGAGCACAGACACAAAACCAGTAGCATCAACAGTTTCGATAAAAATGCTGCAGGTTTATCCGGTAAAGACAACAGATTTTGAAAATCACCTGCATTTTGTTCCTGTTCCATCACACTTGCTGTAAAAATTCCAATAAGTACCGGAAGTCCTGCTCCTATTGCCTGATAAAATGCAATCACTTTCATATTTTCATTCCATGGTGAAAAAAAGTAATATATTAAAAATATAACGCTGGTTATAATCGGAATCAGTAAGTGTGCCAGAATCACAGATGTTCCTTTCATCTTTCGCAAGTCTGCATTAAGAGATCTTCCAATCATCTTATTTCACCTCTCTTCTCTCAAACCATTTCAAAAACAGAACCGTTACAAAAACAAACCAGATGATTGAGAGACACATTCCCGGAACAATGACTCCCGTATCCAAAAGAGGATTCTCTTCCTTCATTTCTCCAAACAATATATAATCCGCCGATACTCCAAGGATTTTACAAATTACAATCAACTTGTAAATATCAATCCCGGCACAACCTCTTTCAATCCTTGAGACTTGATTAGCTGTTATATTTAAATAGGTACTTAAATCTACTGCTGTAATTCCCTTCTCAATCCTTTTTTCTTGTATTCTCCATCCAATTTGTTTTCTTATATCATCTGTAATGTCTTCAACACTAGATTGATATTTACTAAGTGAGTCATTTCTTTTTTTAGGAATTACTTGATTAGTATTTATTTGCGTGGGCTTTTCCGTCATCGGTTCATCCGGTGGCGGCTTAACCGTTGTCGGGTTTTCCGATGACGGTAAATCCGGTGACGGCTTTTCCTTCTGCGGCAGTGCGTAAACCGTGTATTTGTTGCGGGACATTCTCCCGCGCTCGTCTCTGGATTGAACACGAACAACATATCCTTCGTCTTCCAGCTCTTTCATAGCCGTTCTGATACCGTCAATGCCGTCTGTATTCAGCGTTGCAAGTCCACGGATGGAATAGTCCCAATCGGGAGGAAGACTGAGCATCTTTGAGAGAAGACCTACTGCCTTGAGAGAAAGATTCCTGTTTCTCAGATGGTGGTTAAGCATGGTGGTGAAGCCACCGGTATAGGTGTTGACGCTGATCTCACGATCTGCGCCGGTTTTACCTCTCATTGGACATCACCTTCTTTGTGGACTGCTTGGTAATGCAATATGGGCATTCCTCGAATACGCAGGACTGATATTTCCATAGGAGACGATGGAAACGGCAATTCCGGCATTCAGGAAGGATTCCATCGTAGCCGCTGTCATAGTGATCAAAGCCGGGAGTGTCTTTCATCAGAGCTTCAAACGCCACGGCTTTATCGGGTGCATTCATTTTGTACGACCTCCATTTTCAGATTGAAACAAGAAAAGCCCCGGTATTGTTCTGCTATGCGCAGTGCAATACCGGGGCTTCCCGATGATATTCAGTTTTATGCTGCTGCCTCCTTTCACGGTTGCGGTTGCAGCTTACCGCAGTCAAAGAGCTTTGCTCACTTTTTGCTCGTGAAAGTTGGACAAAATCAGCGAAACACCAGTGTTTTCAAGGCTTTCTGACCTTGCTCCTATTATAACCTAATCGTCTATTCTTCGTACTATACCTGTCGCTTTCAATACCTTTTCCTCCAATTTCCTATTTTAGCCAGAGCGCTTCACCACTCTTTTTGCTATATATTAGATTTGGAGTTAGCATGTGGAAAAACATGCAGGATTATTCGATTATTCTCCAATCCTTGTTAAGCAACAAATAAACGCCCGGTACTTCTTTACCGCTTCTATATTGCAAAAATGCCATAACGAAAGTACAATTGAGGATTATATTGCAAATCGTATAATTGCATCCATAACAGCCTGGAGGGAATATGCAGAAAAAAATACAGGATACCGACACTACTCAACACAATAGTTCCGTACCACCGGAAAACAGACTGATGAATAAAAATATGATCCGATCTATCGTTTGTTCACTGCTGGCGGTTATTTTATTTGCCTGGGCATTAATGAACTTTGATATCATAATGAAATTTTTTAACAAAGTAATTTCGCTGTCCTCTCCGTTTCTGATTGGCGGTGGTATTGCTTTTCTGATCAATGTTGTCCTGAATCCACTTGAACGCTGCTGGAATAAAGTATGCAAAAAAGCCCCTGCAAAGCTGACAAGACCGGTCTGTCTCACGTTAAGCTCTGTTCTTGTGCTGGGAATCTTGTTCGCTGTAATATTTATGATAATTCCGAGTCTATGGAAATCAGTCGATGAGTTTATTCAAAATATCCCGATTTACGTTGAAGAAATCAGACATTGGTGGATGGATACTGTCCGCTTTGCGGCAAAGTACAATATCGTCCTTCCGGAATATGCCATCGACTCCGACCTGCTGATCCGGAAAATTACGGCTCTGATCAACGACAAAGGAAGCGGAATCATTTCGATAACATGGGATGCAGCTACCCCCTTCCTTTCCGGTCTGATCGATGTGCTTTTGGCATTTATCTTTGCTTTATACCTGCTGGCAAAAAAAGAAGTGGTCGCAGCCCACTTAAAGAAGCTGATCGTAACGATACTTCCGCAAAAGAAGGCAAAACAACTTCTGAGCATCGCCTCACTGACAAATCATACTTTTTCCAGCTTTGTCAGCGGGCAGCTTACAGAGGCTGTCATTATTGGAATTCTCTGTTTTCTGGGAATGCTGATTCTAAAGCTTCCCTACGCCGGTGCCATCTCAACATTTGTTGCGTTTACCGCATTGATACCGGTCTTTGGTGCATGGCTCGGCGGAGGTCTTGGTGCGTTTCTGATCCTGTTGGCAGATCCCATCAAAGCTGTGTGGTTCATTATTTATCTGCTGCTTCTGCAACAGGTGGAAGGCAATCTGATATATCCAAAAGTTGTTGGGAAATCCGTTGGTCTTCCCGGGCTACTTGTACTGATGGCAGTCACTGTTGGCGGTGAAGCATTTGGTATCCTGGGAATGCTTTTCAGCGTTCCGGTCTGCGCAGTGCTGTATAACCTTTATCTGGCGTTCATGAAAAACCAGACTCCCCGTAAAGGATAGTTTGTATGCAGTTTTAAAACCGTTACTCCGCTTTCACCGCCCAACGCATCTTGGTTGAGCGGGCGCGCGGGTTCAGGCGGCATTCTTCAGCGGATGGTCTTATGACATCAGCCGAGATTTCTGCGTAAACGCCTGCTTTTTTCAATTCCTTGAAGGCTTTTTTGACCAGGCGGTCTTCTCCTGAATGAAAAGTCAGAATTGCCACTCTTCCACCGGGCTTTAAAATACCATCGAGCTTTTCCAAAAAGCTGTAAAGTACCTCGAATTCACTGTTCACATCAATACGCAGTGCCTGAAATGTGCGGGCACAGGACTTTTTGACTGCTTCCTCCCGTTCTGCTTTTGGCAGACGGACAAGAGCTGCTTCCACAGCATTTCTCAAATCTGTTGTCGTTTCTATCTTTTTCCCGTTCTTTAATCTGCCAAATACGCTGGCTACAATTTCCGCCGCATACGGTTCATCGGAATTTTCAATGAGCATTCCTTCAAATTCCTTCTGCGTAACCTGTAAAAGCCGATCTGCCGCACTGTCACCATGCATAGGATCCAGCCGCAGATCCAGAGGACCTTCTGTTTTATAAGAAAAACCGCGCTTCGGATCGTCGATCTGCATGGAAGAAACGCCGAGATCCGCCAATACAAAATCAAACTGTCCGAATTCCTCCGCCACCTTGTCGATATTTGCAAAATTCATCAGCCTAAACTGAAAGGTATCCTCGGAAAAACCTGCCGCGCGCAGCCTTTTGACCGTCTTTTCCGATTCGATCGGATCAATATCGAGTCCGACGAGCCTGCCTTCTCCTTCCAGCTTTTCCAGCATTTTGCGACTATGTCCGCCATAGCCCAGCGTACAGTCCAGCCCCTGCTGCCCCGGTCTTATTTCCAGAAAATCCAGTATCTCCTTTACCATAATGGAAATATGCATGCCCGCGGGCGTCGAACCCTTTTCGATCACATGTGCCACTGTATCGGCATATTTTTCGGGATCATGTTCTTTATATTTTTCTTCAAACTTCTTCGGATACCTGCCCGCGTAGCGGACACGGCGCTTGTGTACTTTTTCTTCCATATTCTTCCTCACCGTCACAAAATATAGTCTGTATTATACCATTATGTTTATCCTATAGTTTCCGACAGGTCAAGTCAACCTGTGAAATACAATTAAAAAACAGAAGACCCTCTGTTTTTGGCAGATAATCTTCTGTTTGTTTTATCTGTGCTGAAATATCTTATCTGCTCAGCACGATTCTCTCAGAATAAATTCGGATTTTAAAATGATATTTTCACACTGGGCATCCGGATCTCCAATTTTCTTAAGCAGTAATTCCGCTGCTTTTCTTCCCATTTCCTTCATTGGCTGACGAATTGCTGATATCGTCGGAACTGTCAGCTGTGACCATTCAAAGTCATCATAGCATATCATAGCCATTTCTTCCGGTATACGCTTCTTATAATGCATAAGGCATTTAAAAACCCCCTGTGCCATCGGATTTTCAGCAACAAAACAAGCGGTCGCCTTTTTTTCCTGCAATAGCTGTTTCATTGCATCATACCCATTTTCAAATGTCTGTTGTTTTCTTCCTACTATAATTTTTTCGTCACGTGCGAGTCCACTGTCAGCAAGAGCATCCAAATATCCCTGAAATCTATCTCTTCCTGTCGATAACTCATAATTTTTGCTGCTGTAAATATAGCCAATATTAGTATGCCCTTTTTGAATTAATGATTTTATCGCATTATAGGATACCTGATAATTATCACACGTTACCGCATTACATGGCACGAACTTCGTTTTACAATCAACAAAAACCAGAGGGAAATCTTTGGAAGGGCAAAGCGTCCTATAATCGAAATCCATCTGTTGAGGTGCCAGAATAATACCACATACCTGCTGCTGTAACATGCTGCGGACAACATTTAATTCGTCGTTTACCTTACCTCTCGCCGTACATAAAAGCAGTGAATAACCCTCTTTATATAAAACATCAGAAATCTCGTCCACAACTCTCGAGAAGAATGGCGTAGATGCTTCCTGCACAATTACAGCAACTGTTTTCACAGTATTCGTCCGCAGCCCTCTTGCCATAATATTCGGTGTATAATTCAACTCTTTTATCGCGTCATTTACCCGTTTTTCAACTTCAGGAGACACATATCTTGTCTTATTCACCACATGAGAAACCGTTGTTGCAGATACACCTGCTCTTTCTGCTACCTGTTTTATTCCAACCCTCATGCTTTTATCATTCCTTTCACTTCATTAAGAACAGTCTATGCCAGTTCTTTTATACTGCATACAAATGCATCGGGAATATCAATCTGATTCACTGATTTAAACAGAGCCGGATCATCTTCCTTCCGTTTAAAGATTTCCATAATTCCCGTAGAGTGTCCCATTCTCTCGCCCAAAGTAAAAAGAATGTCCCCTTCTTTATTAAAACGGATCGTCCTGACAGCCCCTCTGACCGGAAGCCTCGATGCAAGTTCCATCCTTCCGTCCGGTAATACTCTTAAAATTACAATCTCATAATGGCCGCGGACAGATGCTGCAATAAACTCTCCGGTTTTTGATATTGCTATATCGCCTGCTGCCATATAATGCTGCGGCAGTCCATCTTCTCCAACTTCTCCGAAATTCCCGGGAAGCTCATGATTTGCAATATTGATAATCTGTAATTCTTCCGTCTCTGCGCGTTTTGTTGCCTTCCATGCAGCAATTTGCGCACTCATCTCCATGATAGTATAAGTATATCCATTTTTTTCATGAAAAGCAATATGTCTTGGTCCTGAACCCGCCGGTGCTGACCAGCTGCCTGTGATATCAAATGTTTTTTCATTATTTTTATGCTCTAGTATCCACACCTTATCAGATCCAAAATCTGCCACATAACAATACTTACTGTCTGCTGTAAAAAAAGCCGAATGTGGATGTGCACGATCCTGCCTGTAACTGACGCTGCTCCCCTTAAATTCAAGTCTCTGTATAAAAGCACCGATCTTTCCTTCTTTATCCATTTCATAAAAATGAACTGCACCATCCGCAAAGTCAGTAACCGCTATTATTTTTTTATCCGGACTGATCGATAGATGACAGACATCGCCGGCTGTATGCAACACTGTTTCGTTCATAAATCTGAGACTTCCGTTCTGATCTGCTATCCGATAGCTTTGCAATACATCCTGATCTGTATCTGTTTTACCTGTTACAAGCAGCGTATTCTTATCACTGCTCATGGCAATATGGGTAAACCCACGTAATCGCACCTCCTGTCTTACCAGAAGTAATTTATTTTCATCCGCTTCATACTTGTAAAGATATATGCCACCATGTTTATCATCACCCTTAACGCCCGTCCATATTTCATATCTGCGTTTTGACCGCATTATTTATTCATCTCCTTACTTATATGTCATATTTGTGCCGGAATGGTTTCCCGTATTTTAGAAATCGTATGTCGGCTGTTTCAGGGGGATATTCTCCATGATCCATCTGGCATCTTCCATTGTTGTCATCACATCCATGGAGCCGTATTTTCTTGTAGAGCCGGCTGAACACGCATTAGCAAATCCTGCTATGCTTTTCAGCTCATCTACACTCAGTTGATCTATGGAAAAGCCTTTTCTTGTTGCCTGAAATAATAAAGCCCCCATAAAAGAATCTCCTGCTCCGGTTGTATCCACAACATCTACCGCATAAGTAGGCTGATAGACATATCCGTTACGATTTCTTAAAAGACAGCCATCTTCTCCAAGTGTTACCGCAACCAGTTTATTTTTTTCCCTGACAAGCCTTTCACTGCCTTTCAGAATATCTTTCTCGCCAAAGAAATGCTCTAATTCTACATCTGTAAGCTTAACAATATCACTCGTTAATGCTGCATCACAAATACTTGTCATTTCTTCCTGTGTGTGCGTATTTCCCCGCCAGTTACAATCTAATCCCAACAGTCCGTTTTGCTCCCTGACAACTTCTATGATCTTCTGACAGGCTGCATAAATCGGTTTTTCCTTTTTATAAAACCACATAGGTATCACAAAAGCCCTGCTGGATCTGATCCTATCGAAATCCACTGCATCTACACCCGTCTCCACATCCGTTCTTCTGCTTTCATACTTCAGAAAATGTCTGTCATTTTTTTCATCAAAATGCACAAACATCATACGAGTTTCCACTTTATCGCTTATTACCACACCGGATACATCAATTCCACTTTCCTTTGCATACTCATATAAGAATTTGCCATGATCATCATCTCCGACCGTAGTGATAAGTGCACCCGTACCACCCAGCCGGACAATCTGGGACAACAGATTTCCTGTAGCTCCTGCCGGCTGTCTTTCATATAAATTGAAGCCTGCTTCTGTCTTTCCTCTGTATACCATGTTCAGAATCAGATCTCCTAATGCCACAACATCTACATTTTTCATCGATCCAGTATTCTCTCCTTCTTCATTTCTCGCATTGTTATGATTTGGCATTTCTTGCTTTTTTCGTACGTACTGTATCATAAAATACAGCCATAACGATAATAATGCCCAAAATAACCTGCTGCCAGAATGCATCAATTCCATTCAGATTCAGTCCGTTTCTGATACATGCAACAATGATCGCACCAACAACAGCACCAAGCATTCCACCTTCGCCACCTACCATACTGATGCCTCCCAGTACAGATGCAAAGATACCTTCAAACTCATAGCCATTTCCACCATTAGTCGGCATGGATACAAGCCGTCCTGCAAGCATGGCTCCTGCCAGACCTCCGAGCATTCCTGTTATGATGTAGGCAATAAATTTTACTTTAGGTACATTGATACCGGACATAGCTGCTGCATCCGGGTTACTTCCTATAAAATAGATATTTCTTCCAAATACGGTCTTTTTCAGAATGAAAGACAATAATAATGCTACTACAATAAATACATAGGCTGGGATCGGAATTCCCAGAATAGAGCCGCTTCCGAATTTTACAAAACTGTTAAGAATTTCTTCTGAAGCATAAGCCCGAACCGCAATAGTCTGTCCATTGGTCAGAATCATCAGAATTCCCCTGTATATCCACATGCCTCCGAGTGTTGCAATAAAAGGGATCAGCCCCATGACTGTAACCATAAATCCGTTCATTGCCCCGCAAAGTCCGCCAACCAGAACGGCGCCGATTATACTCGGAATCAGCGGAACATTCATTCTGATAAACAGACAGCAGGCTGCTCCTGTCAATCCAACGATAGAACCCAGTGATAAATCAATACCGCCTCCAATGATAACAATGCTTGCTCCCATTGCAACCATGACATAGACAGCAGCAGAAAGCATAAGGGATGTGATATTATATGCCTGTCTGAACGGAGGTGTTGTAATAAAAAGAAATAACATAATCACAATCAGAATTGTGATCGGTCCCAATATGCTGCTTTTTTTAAATGCACTTAACTTGTTTACATTTTTTAACTCATTTTTTTTCATATTTGGTCATCGCCCTTCCTGTTTTTTTATTCCGGTTGCATACTGCATAATATTGGATGCTTCAATCTCCGCATGACTTAATTCACCTACCGTATGTCCTTCCCGGTATACATATACTCTGTCACTCATTCCAATCACTTCCGACAGGTCAGAAGAGATCAGAATAATACCAAGACCGGCATCTGATAATTGGTTCATCAGCTTATAGATCTCAAATTTAGCACCTACATCAATTCCTTTGGTTGGTTCATCAAATATCAGAATCCTTGGATTACACGACATCCATTTTGCAAGAATTACCTTCTGCTGGTTTCCTCCACTCAACAGTTTTGTCTGCTGTTCCAGACCCGAAATCTTAATCTGCAGCTTTTCTACATAAGTGTTCGCATTTTCTTCCGCTTTTTTTTCACTTACCAGTCCCCTTCTGGATAATTTTTTCAGAGAGGCAATACTGATATTTTTTTCAACATTTAATGACAAAGCCAGACCGTCTGCCTTACGGTCTTCTGTCATATATACGACGCCGTTTTCTATTGAACTGTGCACATTTTTAAACTGCTTAACCTGCTTGTCAAATAATGTAAGTTCATCTATTTTTCCCTTGTCAGCTCCAATCAATATACGCATGGACTCTGTTCTCCCGGCTCCGACAAGACCGGCCATTCCAACTATTTCACCCTTATGGACGACAATTTCATCCACATTTATGCCACTTTTATTTTTTATTCCTTTTGCATGAAGAACCACTTCCCCTATTTTTCTCTTGTAGTCAGGATATTTTTCTGTCATCTCCCGCCCTACCATCAGGTTTACAAGTTCTTCATTTGTTGTATCCGCATAGTTCATGGTGCGGATAAATTTTCCATCACGCATGACTGTTACTCTGTCGGCAAGGATTTCCAGTTCTTCAAATCTGTGCGTAATGTAAACAATACCCATTCCCTGTTTTTTTAATTTCTCGATTATCTTATACAGATGGTTAGTTTCTTCCTTTGTAAGTGACGTTGTAGGTTCATCGAATACAATAACCTTTCCGCCGCGCGATATTACCTTAGCGATCTCAACCATCTGCTGTTCTGCTATACTTAATGATCTGACAGGTAATGTCGGATCCACATATAATCCGACTGTATCCTGTAGAATCTTTTCTGCTTCTTTTCTTAAAGTTTTATCATCGACCAGATGTTTTTTTGTTTTCAGATTTCCTATAAAGATATTGTTTGTCACATCCATCTGCATACAGACATTTAATTCCTGAAATACCTCACCAATACCCAGCTGAAGTGCTTCTGACGGACTTTTAATGGCAACCTTCTGACCTTCAATAAAAATTTCTCCTTCATCAGGTGCATACACACCATAAAGAATTTTCATTAAAGTAGATTTTCCTGCACCATTTTCCCCTACCAGTGCGTGCACCTCGCCCGCACATAGATTAAAAGAAAAATGATCCAGTGCATGCACGCCGGGAAATGTTTTTGTGATATCTTTCATCTCCAATAATACATTACTCACTCCATCTGCCTCCTGTTATTTAAAAAGGCTGTAAATGTATACAGCCTTTTTATTTCTGTATGTTATTACTGTTCTAATTCATCAATATTATCCATGGTAATTATCTTACATCCCGGATCGATATTATCCTTAGGAACAGATTCACCCTTTAAATGCTGCAGCATTTTTTCTACTCCAAGATATCCCATCTGATATGGCTCCTGAACCATCAATGCATCAATAACACCGCTCTTCATCAGTGCGATTTCATCCTGATCAGAGTCAAAGCCTACAAACTTTAAGCTCTCTTTCTGATAAGAAACCAACACATTTCCGGCTGCCAGTGCAGACTGGTTATTTACACAGAACAGACCTGCCAGATCAGCATTCGCTGTAATTGTGTCACTTACCTGTGTGGAGCATCTGTTTAAGTCATTATTATAATACTGGACATCCATGCATTCTATGGCAGGATATTTTTCTTTACAACGATCTACAAATCCCTGGATACGGTCTACGTCAGATACAGCCTGTGGATCATTGGCAAAAACTGCAACCTTTCCACCGTTTTCTCCTAAAAGCTCTGCCATCTTATCCGCTGCTTCTGCCCCAGCTGCTTTGTTATCTGTGCAGATACTTGTAATATAATTTTCAGATGCTGTAAGGGAATCCAGACATATAACCGGCAGACCTGCGTTATAAGCCTCATCTATTGCACTGGCATTCGCATCATAATCCTGCGGGCACATAACCACCGCATCATAACCGGTACTGATAATCTGTGACATTGCATTATTGATCTGAGCGGAATCATGATAAGTACTAGGTGCCACAACCGTTCCTTCTACTCCGTACTCCTTGCAGGCATCCATGAATCCTTTATCAATGGACAGGAAGAAATCTTCCGCTCCCTTCTCCAGTAATGCTATTTTATAAGTTTTCTCCTGACCTGCTTCTTCACTGCCTGCCTGTGCGGCAGCTCCCTGATCTGCAGGTGCCTCCGTTGTCTTGCCACACCCCGTCATAGCAAGAACCATTGCCGAAATAATAATTGTACTAACTAATCTCTTTTTCATATTGCCTTCTCCTTTCTTGTTTTAACGTTTGCGCAATCGTTAAACTGATTGTATCACGAATGTTATTTTCTGTCAATTTGTGTACGTAACATTTTCGTTAATCGGTATAATGTTAGTCTTCGCTATCTCATTATAATTGCATAAAATCAAATGAAACAAACTATTTTCCATAACATCATCCATGTCCAGTTCGCAGAAATGTGTAATAGCGCGTTCAATTCCATGATCACTTATGTAGTTCTGAAGTTCTACGGCCTCTTTATCATTCTGATCCTGATAAAACATACCATACGCAATGCTGCGCGTAATAAAGTAAGGAATGATCCGGTGTTTCATACATAATAAAGCCGGTCCTACAAGCCGGTCATTCTTTTTCAGTTTTCGGATCGGTTCTCTGCCTATTCTGCTAAGCTGATCCCGGAAAAACGGACTTGCAAACTTTTCAAATTCAACTTTTACTGCTTCATCATCCGGAACCGGAAGTCCATATTCTTCATTCAGAGCCAGCCTTCCCTCTTTCCATGCATAATAAGCACATTTTCTGATATACAAATTGTTTACAGCCTGATTGATCGTCTGATATCCATAATAAGTACCCATAAATGCAAATGTCACATGTCTTAGATTTTCAGACCAGATTTTTTCAATCATATTGATTTCCATATTGTCCTTCAATACGAAGAATGAGGGATACTGATATCCGTCAGGAAACAGAAAGCTGTTATCCACCATCAGAATATCTTTATCGTCCCCTTCCAGAAAATACGGATCTTTCCGGCAGACCTCCGGATAAACCACCTTGCGGTTTACCTTGGCCGTTATCAGCGCAATATGTTTTTTGAAGCAATCCAGCTCATCCTCATCCAGAGATCCGGAGATTTTTTTTTCGAAATATTGCCTCAGCCCGACAAAATTTCCACCAAGTATTATCGCAGCTGTAGAATCGTTTTTCTGCTCTTTTCTCATCCGAATCATTTCTGCCAGATCTTCCGCGACCTGATCAAATGCAGATGGAAAAAGTGCAGTTGCGATCATTTCCGACCGGGCAAGGCATGTAATATATTTCAGATGATCATTGACGGTATCTACTATCTGAAATCCCTTTACAATACTTTCCCGGGATTTTCCTGTCAGAAGATTTTTCTTTTCTACCGTATAGTATCCCTGTTCTGCCAGCCCCTGCACGAGTCCGGTGTCTATATCAGCAAATACAATGCTGTAATTTTTCTCCTGATAAAACATCTCACCCAGCATGCCACGTCCGCTGCGGCCGGCTCCTATAATTGTAACGATTGGTTTATCACACATCTTTATCATCCTCAATATAAGATATTGCGATCAGATCCATGTCTCCGTCAAAGTGTATTTCACCAAAATCAGCCGGTACCAATATGGTTTCTCCCAGCCCGATGGGCATATCTTCTATGGTTCCTTCTCCGTTTACACATGTCAGAAACAGAAATCCCTGATAGCTATAGTTTCCTTTACCCTTGACAATGAACCGTTTTGCAACATATTCTCCGGCCTTTTCATAATAATGATAGATCAACAGACCGTTTTCACGTACAGGTTCTACTGCTTTTGCTCCAACAGGCACTTCCGGAATGTTGACGCAGTCATATACTTCCTGCAGATGCAACGGACGTGACGGATCATTTCTATCATTATCATAAAACCGATAAGTTATATCACCATTTGTTCCAAAAGTTGCACTGATCAGACCTTTTCCATATCCGCCATGAATCACGCCTGCAGGTGTATGTACATAATCTCCGTCTTTCACCTTAATCGTAGAAAAAAGATTTTTCCAATCTTTATTTTCCACCATGCGTTTAAAATCTTCCAGATTTTTCGCCTTATTTCCAAAAAGCCACTCTGATACATGATCAGATGCTTTTAATGCAACGGCGCCGGATACTTTGCCCTTCTGATTTTCGTGTTTTTCTGCATATGCATCATCCGGATGCAGCTGATACGACTGAAATCCACTGTTTGCCGTTGTAGTCATCCGGACCGGAAATGATTTTTCCCTGCACTGGAATACCTGTGGGTTTTTTTCATAAAAAACCGACAACGGTTCCCCGGTTTCTCGTACCGTATTATCCAATTGTCCGGGAATGGCAATTACATGATAAATAGTTCCAATGTTTTCCATGTCTGTTTTAATATGAAAATGATCGATCAGTGCACGACCACCCCAGATAAATGACTTATAAATTGGTTCAATATGATATAATTGTCGCTTCATGTTTCCTCCTATACTTACAATTAGTTTAACGTTTGCGCAATCGTTAAACCAATTGTAAGTATGAGACCATGATTTGTCAAGATAAATTTACTGACTTTTTTAAAACGGGCACGATAACAGTACTGATATACTTCCTGAAATCAGAAAAAAGAATGAGGGAGCACCCATTGATGCTCCCTCATGTTTCATTTTTTATGTTCTGTTGAGCAGTTCCGCCATACGGATATGAAGCTCATGTGCTTCGCCGGACTTCGGGTTTATTTGCCCAGTGGCTTACCTGTCAGCTTTTCATAGCCCTCCAGATAAATATCGATCGTCTTCTGTGCAACATCTTCCGGTAACTTCCATCCCTTCTCCGGATTAGCTTTCAGCCAGTCACGTGCAAACTGCTTGTCAAAGGATGGCTGTCCATGACCCGGCTCATATACATCTGCAGGCCAGAAACGAGAGCTGTCCGGTGTCAGCATTTCATCACCGATTACAATATTTCCATCCTCATCCAGACCGAATTCAAACTTGGTATCTGCAATGATAATGCCTTTCGTCAGTGCATATTCTGCACATTTTTTGTAAAGAGCGATCGTATAATCCTTGATCTTCTTTGCATATTCTTCCCCTTTATCTAATAATTCTGTTTTTTTCAACCATAACAACAGAAAAAGGACACTTTCCTTACTTTGGAAAATGTCCTTTAATAGCATTTAACTATTTAGTTTTGAAAGGTTCAAATCGCTAGAACGTACCTTTTTAGTCCATATCAGTCCACCAAACAATAATAATTTGATGTCAAATTGATGTCATTTTTTGTGCTCAACACCGCAAACCCTTGATTTTACTGGTCTTTTTTATCCAAGCTCTTCATCGTGGGGAATTTTTTTGATTGCTAAGCTAACTCTTGTATATCCTTGTAACCCCTTGGAAAATGGGCTTTCCCGGATTCTATATACTTGGATACTCTTGGACGTTTTTTTGACTTTTGTGCGTCCAAAAGATGTCATTCGCCTTAAAATACGTCTTTTTATTTTATGCATGTACTGCTGTGTCAAACACAACAATACTTAGCAAGTATAACATATTTGTCACAGTATGAATAGGTATATTTTTCAATCTTCAAAGAGTTCAATCGCAGGACTCTTTTCTAAAAAATATCCATATTTTTTGATAATTTCTCAATTACTGATTTTGTAACATCTGGGTTTGCTTCTGCATATATGTTCATGGTAGTCGATACATCAGCATGTCCCATTACCTCTTGAATTACTTTGATGTTGGTTTCATTCTCGCAAAATCTTGATGCAAACGTATGTCTGAAGATATGGCAGGAGAATCTTGGAATCATAACAGGTTCTCTCTTCTCCTTTTTAGCAGCCACCTCTTCTTCTGAATTATGTGTATCCACAATTCTCTTGATTGCCCGGTTTACTGCTGCTGGGTTATGTGGCATCCCAAATCGGTTTGTAAATACAAAATTGGTCATTCCATCCACATTCTCAACACAAAAGCCTTCCTGCTTCTGTCTCTCATATTCTTCCTGAAGCACATCATATACCTGCTGCATCATAGGTATTCTACGATTACCAGCTTCCGTCTTTGGCAAAGATACTCTAAACTCACATTTATATGAATCATCCGCTCTCTGGTAATAGGTTAAGCTATGATTGATATCAATGATTCGATTCTCCAAATCAATATCATCCCAGCGTATCCCAATTGCTTCTCCTATTCTGCATCCAGTTCCTAACAAAAATACAAAGAATGGATACCAGTGATAAAAGAACGGATTCTTTGCTACATACTCCATGAATTTTCTCTGCTGATCCACAGTCAACGCTCGCCTTGTTTTTCTGGCACCACCATTACGCTTCTTTACTTCACAGTATGCTCCGTCTACCGGATTCTTCCTTATGATATCATCTCTGACAGCAAGCTGAAATGTAGGTCTTAATACTGTGTTAATTGTCTCAAGCGTATTAATCTGTAATCCCTGATTATTAATCAAGTCTGTATAAAAAAATAACACGTCTGAGTATTTCACATCTCTTACTTTCTTCTTGCCAAATGTATCACGAATAAAATGATTCCATGTATACAAATAATTACTGTAAGTAGTGCTACGCAATTCTGTTTTAGTTGATATGTACCTGTCAAACAAAAAGTTTACATCAGCTTTTCCTGCGACATAGATATCAAGTCCATCCAACTGGTCTTTTTGTAACTGTTCTTCTCTTTCTCGAAGCTTTACCAAAGACTTTGCATAAATGGTTCTTTTCTTGCCTAATGGATCAATATATACATATGAGTATCTTCCGTCGCCTTTTCTGTAACCCTCACCCTTTCTTAATACTCTGCCTTTACCATCTTTTCTACAAGCCATTATTCTCTCCTTTCCGGAGAAAAGAGCCCGTTCTACTGATTAGCCTGCTGCTTCATTTGTAATTCAACACCCATTCTAATCAATTGCGAAATGGATAGATTATGAGTCTCAGCATACTCAACCATTATCTGGTATTCCTCTTCTTTGAATTTAACAGTTACCTTATGATCAAAAGGTTTATCTGCTTTTGGTCTTCCAGTTCTAGCCATCTGTATGCCTCCTTCATATCTTAGTCATATTATACTTTTGGTCTGACCAAAAGTCAATACATTTTTTCTCTCTTGGCTCATTTTTCTCCATACTTGTTTGTATTTCTTCTATATTAATGCGTCATTTCTCATAATTACTTATAAAACTCGTCATCTACAATATGGAAAGTCTCCAGATATTCATCAATAATATCCAGATTAACCAACACCAGCTGATTCACTTTATAACATGCCTTTGCATCCTTCGCTAACTGCATAAACTTTGACACACTCATTGAATACATCTCTGCTCCTTCTGAATATCTGACAAATCTTTTATTATTAGTCTTTTTAGTTCTGCTGTCCATTTGCTAACTCCTCCATTACCATTTTGCGAGCTACAGGTAACAGATCAAACTGTCGTATCAATGCTCTGTCTATTTCTTCTCTCACGCCTGAATCCTCAATGACAGTTCCACTTTTTGCTCTAATGCAGCCTTTTGAAATTGTCTGTGCATCTTCAGGCATAAAATCAGATATCTTACTTAATCCAAATCCACTTACATCCTTCGGATTTAAAATCACATGTACCGGAATATCCTTTAACTTACTGCTCAAAGGGACTACTGACACCTGCGGTGCACCATCATGATTACTGGCATCACATGAAACAATTATTCCTGGTCTGATTCCGCCCTGAATGCCATGTGGGTTTTTCCCAAAATCCGCATACACGACATCAAATTTATTATATTTACCATACTTTCTTTTTTCTGTTCGTCTGCTCATATCTATGCTCCCTTCTTGATGTGCATATCCAATCTGCCCTCATCTACAGTCACCACAATGCCGCCTGCTTCAATAACCAGTCCTACCTTAAAATAAGCATCCGCAACACTGCTGGATATAGCTGCCATATTCGCAACAACTACTCCACTGAATTGCTTTTTGCGGATCATATTCACAATCTGATTCCACTGGCGATCAACATCACTCTGCGAAAAGCCATTGCGTCTCATCTTTCCAACGATTGAATATTCTTTTCTCTTTACAAATTCATGTATATATTTGCTCTGCTTGTCTTCAAGCATATTTACTTTTTCTAGTGGAGCCTGCACTGAAAGATATTCTATGCAATCCATCTTTTTAATCTTTCTTCTCATTTTCTGCCTCCTATGCTGACTTCAAAGCCTGCTCTATCATAAAATCAAATGTCTTTTTCAAATAATCCTGCTTATCTGCAGGTAACTGCTTAAGTCTCGAATCTAATGAATCCGGTGTACATTCTATTGCAAGTAAGGTATTTGCATCTGTTTCATAAACTTCCATAAGCATATACAGGTTTTTCATGCTCAAGTTTCTTCCTCCTTGCTCCACCTGTCCAAGCGTCGAAACACTTATTCCGGTTTTAGCGGCAACCTCTTCAATGAGAAGTCCTTTGTCCTTACGGATATCACGAATCACCGGACCAATTTTATATCCTTCATATTTCATCGTCGTACCCTCCATTGTCCCGTGCCATTTCTCTAAGCATCTCTACCGCCGCATCTTCTGTCTCATACTGACCAAGCCACTTTCCACTCGAATCATGTACTACTGTACCAAATGCAGTCTGTGTAAATCTGCAATCCTTCACAGCCGGGACTTGTTTGTTCCGACCCGAAAGATTTCCTGCTGCTTCTCTACTAGAGAACTCCTTTAGCATCCGAAGTCCTCTGCATGAGATACAGTAATTGGCACCGGACCGACTTCAAGAGAATAGAGCCATATGCCCATATCAGTAATGGTATTCACAAATTCTTCCAGATCATAAATGTCATCTGTGATCTCATTCAGGCTTCTGACTACTACAACCTCAAAGTCTTCCTCTTTAAGTGTTGAAAAGAAAGCATTCAGACCTTCTCTGTCATAGTCCCTTGTCATTGAACGATCACAATACGCATCATTGATTATTACTCCATTAGGCATTGCCTGATCACGCATATTCTCGACCATCTGGACTACATTAAGTTCTGCTCTGCGTGACTTTACAAATGCAATACCCTTTGCAAGCTCCTGATTATCTGTACCTTCGTTTCCTACTACGTTAAAATCTCTTTTATTCATTTTGTTGTCTCCTTTACGATTTCGTATTGGAGAGTTTTGGCGCCTCCACTCTCGTGGTGTGCTGTATCTCAAGCACATGTTCATTCTAGTCTCTTACCGCTTTATTGCCGACCGTGTACAGGCGACAATTATGTCGTGTAAACACGACAATCACTTTCCAACTGACACGCTTTTCATCGCTTTCATCATTGCAAGGCACTGTCTTATCTGCAATTCATCCATATCTGAAAGAACATCCATTGCCTCAGATAATAGTTCTGAATTTTCTTCATTCTTTCCATACATTATGAAATCAACAGATACACCAAGTACGATTGCCAGATTATCTAATGTCTGTGTCTTAAAATCTCCACCATTTTCAATCGCAGATATTGCTTGTCTGCCTATACCTACTCTATGAGCTAACTCATCCTGTGATAATCCTATCGCCTTTCTACTGTCAGCAATTCGTAATCCTCTCTCATAATCCTTTTCTCTTGTCTGTGCTTTACTGCTCATAAATCCTCCTTGCCGCCCTTGGAAACGAACAAGTCGGATTACCTTTACAGCACTAAAAAAGACGCACGAGGAAACCAGTATCATAAATACTGTTCGTTTCCCCTGCGTCTCTGGTGCTTCCATCTTTCGATGTGCCCTTATCAGGTGGGCTGTAATTTAATTGTCAATCATTATATTCTGAAAGTCCCATTCTCAGAATGTTCCTTCATCATTCCCTCGGAATACTTCTTGAGTATCATCACTCGCTTACATCTGTCACACTTAATTCCAATATTCTGAAGTGCTACAGCGGAATCATCACCGCATACAAAGTATTCCATCATTAACTTGTTGCATTTTTTACATCTAATTTCTATAACATTTCCTTTGTTCAATTCAGTTCGCTCCTTATTCATACAAAATCATCAATCTACAATTCTGTACTCGTAAAGGAAAGGGAAATCACCTTTGCAAGCCTTTTGCCGGGAGTTCCGATGAATGTCTGCACATTCCCCGGCTTTGCTGATCTAAAGCCAACTGATACGAATTGTGCTGTCAGCACACAATCATATCAGGCTCCGGCTCTTTCCATAAACCACATATTGTTATCTTCATAGAAAAGAAATATTTCCTTTCCATCCACCACACAGGTATAGCGTTCACCAACGCCCCCAGCCTTGGTACTGGCTGCTCTGCGTTTGTCTTTTACTCGTGTTATCTCATACTTTCTGCCATCTTCCCATGTAATCTCTTTGGGAATAAGTATTCCATCCTTAGAGAACTCTGCCAGTACATCAACATATACCTTATTGCTCAATGTAATCACCTTCCTTACAAGATTGCTATTGCTCTGGATGCATCCATCTTCCTTGCTATATAGCCCTTTTCTTCTAATATTTTCAGATGTGCATAAACACTTGAAGTCGATGCCACCCCTACCATCTTGCATATCTCCCTGATAGTAGGAGCATAACCATTCACACGCTGATATTGCATAATGCTTTCATACACATTCTGCTGCTTCTCCGTCAATGGTGCTCTGTCTACCAGATTAATTCTTGCTGCTTCGCTCATGTTCCGCCTCCCTCTTCTTTACTCTACTGCTACTTCTCGTTACTAACCTGAAAAGTACCCATGTGGATGTACTGTGTGTTCTTCTTTTGCATTGACTGCCGACAGAATCCTGTCCCGGTACATGAGCCCCCTCTGGATACTGTAAAATCCAAATCTTCTGCGTATCTCATCCACCGCTGAATCCATCTTCATCTGCTTTTCACGCTTCTCCACACTTGAGAACAAATCAATCTGTTCCCAATAATTATCTGTTACTAAGTCTGCACCTCGGACACCAACACTGCGGATTGGTTTGCTCCAGTTATAGTTTTCCTTAAATATCTGATAAGTATATGCAGCTATCTCTCCGGTGATATTCGTTGCATGGTCAATCTTTTTCTGACGGGTAAAAGAGAATAGCTCATTATCCCTGACACTTATCTCAACCACTCTGCACCGGAATCCATTCTCACGAAGTCTTGCTGCAACACTCTCAGCCAGAATATAAAGAACAATCTTTACATCCTCATCGCATACTAAATCCTTTGGTGTTGTTGTGCTGTTTCCCACCGATTTAATTGGAGCGTTGGTATTCTCCAGCTTGACAGGTGAATCATCATAGCCATTAGCAAACGACCATAAGATACTGCCCATCTTTCCAAGGTGACTGTTAAGCACATCTTCATCTGCTCTTGCAAGATCACCTATGGTTTTGATACCAAATAATGCAAGCTTTCTGTTCGTACTTTTGCCAACGTATAGAAGATCTGCCACCGGAAGTGACCATGCCTTCTGCTTAAACTCACTCTTATACATAGTTGTGATTGCATCAGGTTTCTTATAGTCTGAACCAAGCTTTGCAAATATCTTATTGAAAGAAACACCAACACTTACTGTGATGCCAAGCTCTGACTTCATTCTCCTGCTGATTTCCTGTGCGATAAGCAATCCATCTCCTTTAAGGGAACTGCTCCCTGTCACATCAAGCCAGCACTCATCAATCCCATATGGCTCCTGCCTGTCCGTATATTCTGCATATATCTCATGTGCCATTCTTGAGAACCGAAGATATAAGTCCATTCTTGGTGAAACAAATGTTATGTCAGGGCAGACCTGCTTTGCCTGCCAGAGTGCCATTCCTGTTTTCACACCGTACTTCTTAGCAATATAGTCGGCTGTTAAGACAATCCCATGTCTTGCCTCCGGGTCACCGCCTACTGCCAGTGGCTTTCCTGCAAGCTCCGGATGATGCAGATGCTCAATCGAGGCATAACAACAGTTGATATCTGAATGAAGTATTACCCTGTCTCCCATCTTCATCACCTCCTGCATTTAATCTGTCACTACCATAACCTTTAGTCCAAGTATATGAGTAATGTTTCTTACAGGGCATAGTATAACCCCAAGAATAATCGACTGTCAACGGACACATGTGTCCTTTTTCTCATTATATTGGATTTTTAACTTGAATAATTGGCACTATTGCTATATACTATGGAGTGAAAAGAGACATTTGAAATCAACAAAATGAAAGAAAAGAGGCGTATGCATGTACTCAATCGGAGAAATCATTTCAACATATAGAAAAAAGAAAGGCTTGCTCCAACAGGATCTCGCTGATGAACTGGCAAAGGAAGGCATTACCATTTCCTATAAAGCCATATCCAACTGGGAGAGAAATCTTGCTGAACCAAGCGTTACCATATTTTACAAAGTGTGTAGAATCCTTGGTGTTACTAACATGTATGAAGCATATTTTGGAGTAAATCCTGCAGATCCACTCTCTTCTCTTACTGATGAAGGCAGAGAAAAGGCTATGGATTACATCCATCTGCTCCACGCATCCGGAATGTATGAAAAGCAGACTGCTAAGATAATTCCATTCCGAAGCATTGATATTTTTGAAAATGCTGTATCAGCCGGAACCGGTAACTTCCTTGTAGACGGACCAAAAGAGACTGTATGTATAGATGAATCTATCTTACCGGAAGATACTACTTTTGGTGTCCGTATCAGTGGCGACAGTATGGAGCCTGAGTTTTCTGATGGTCAGATTGCATGGGTATTACAACAGGAATCTGTTGCTAATGGAGAAATCGGCATCTTCGCTCTAAACGGAGAAGCCTACATCAAGAAATTGCAAAACGATAAAGACGGAATCTTCCTTATCTCGCTTAATGAAAAGTATGCACCTATCCCCGTCGGAGAAGATGATCGTTTAGATATATTTGGTAAGGTTCTCGGAAAATGTAATCCTGCTGATATTGCTAAGAGTTACAAATAAGACCAGTGCCAATTAATGCAAGTCCTTTTTATTGGACACATGTTCTTGCATAATTAACACTAAGAAATCAGAATCTGAAAGAAGGAATTTTTATGGCGGTTGTCAACAATATCAAAGAAATCCGTGAGCAGCGTGGCATCTACCAGGATGAACTTGCTGAAGCTACCGGATACTGTACCAAAACCATCGGTCGAATAGAACGTGGGGAAAGCACCCCATCCGCAGAGTTTATGCTGCGGATTTCAAAATACTTTAATATGATGGTGGAAGATGTCTTCCATGTAGAAGATTGAGCTGGGCACATGATACCCAGCTCTATTACTATCTACTTTCAACATAAATTTTAAAAAGCGACGATTTTCGCAATCGTCGTCAGACTGTTCCTGTTGGGCGGTCTGACTTTTTTAACGATAGTGCAAACATCGTCAGAATTTGTCTGCGGTCAGGTTGTATCATAGCGGCTCCCTCCAGTAAGCCGCCGTATCCGCCAGCGTCAGCACGTCATTCCCTTTGAGGGCAAAAGAAACGGCGCCCTGATCTTTCAAAACCGCCGATAGAGCATCACATTTCTAAAATGAGCGCACGAAATTATCTGCCCCAGTCAACGGTTTTTTTCTTTCCCCGGACGGGGCAGATAACTTATTATGCAGAGCAGAGCGGAGCCGATGTGCGCTAATCGGTTCCTTGTACTTTCTCCTTCAGCTTTCGGAAAGATGTATCACTGATGGCGTGTTCAATCCGGCAGGCGTCTTGTTCCGCTGTTTCCTGATCGACGCCAGCAGCGATAAACTGCTCCATAAAAAACAAATGGCGTTCATAGATTTTCTCGGCAATCTCCCGACCTATGACGGTCAGATGAAGGAACCCATCATCATCCACGGTCAGAAAACCTCCATTTTTCAAAACGCCTACCGCATGGCTGATACTCGGTTTGCTAAAGCCCATGTACCGGGCAAGGTCAATGGAGCGGACCATGCCTTGCTTCTTTTGGAGTATCAGCACAGCCTCCAGATAATCCTCCCCGGACGCATGAATCTTCATCGTAGCCTCCTTTTAGGCGGAAAGCTGCTGTTCTGCGTTCCACATGGCAGCGTACTTTCCATCCTTTGCTAACAATTCTTCGTGTGTACCAGCTTCGGTGATCCGACCATCGGAAACCACCAGAATCTGATCGGCATTTTTTACGATGGATAGGGTATGTGCGATCATCACCACGGTTTTTTTCTCTTTCAGTAGGTTCGCAATCGCCTGCTTTACCGCCAATTCATTCTCAATGTCTAGGGAGGCCGTCGCCTCGTCAAGCAGCAGGATCGGGCTGTTTTTCAAAATGGCACGTGCTATGGAAAGGCGCTGGCGTTCGCCGCCGGACAGGAGATTTCCATTTTCCCCAATCGGCGTATCATAACCCCTCTCCATCTTGCGGATAAAGCCGTCACAGTTTGCCTCTCGGCAGGCCACTTCAATTTCTGCGTCCGTAGCATCCGGACGGGCATGGCGGATATTCTCCCGCACTGTATCATCAAACAGGAACACATCCTGGTCCACCATAGAAATCTGGTCTAATACCCGTTCCGCAGCTATATGATTGATCGGTCTGCCTCCTATGGAAATCGTGCCGCCAGATACTTCATAGTATTTTGCAATCAGGTTCAGGATGGTAGACTTGCCGGAGCCGGAATCCCCCACAATGGCGGTCAGCTTCTGATCCGGCACAGTAAAGGAAGCCTGTTTTAACACCGGTTCCCCAGGAACATAAGAAAAGTTCACATGGTCAAATACAATCTCATGGGAGGCTGCCTGTAGCGGCTCCATGCTGCCGGTTTCTTCCGGTTCCTTCATCACAGCCATGATTTTATTTTTCGAGATCATCAGATTCTTATAGCTGGTGAGGTCTACAAAAATGGAATTTGCCAGCTTCGCACAGAACAAAGGCAGCATACAAATCAAAAGATAGGACACGGTATCTAAAGTTCCGGCTGCCCAGGGGCCATAGGCCGTCCAGATCACAACCGGGCAGGACAGCCAGCTCAAAATACCAAATCCCGCACCTATCGGGAGAACCTTGGCTTCATACACAAAGCTGATCCTGCTAAACTCCTGCATGGCATGGATCACGGTTTTGTTTTTCAGACCGCCAACGCCATAGGCCCGGAAAGTCTGGATACCGGATACATACTCCACAATGCTGCTGACATTCTCTGCACAAATATCGTTCTTCTCTTTGCCATACTTCGCTACCTGCCGGAAAGAAAGCCACAATCCGGGGATCAAAAGCAGGTCGGCAATCAGGAGGATCAGCCCGGCTGGAAAGTAGATCGTCATCACAAAAACAATCAACATCAGCGACAGGGCAAAGCTCTTTGCAATGTCCCCGATCTTATGGGTCAGAATTTTTTCATAGTTATTTACATCACTGGTAATGGTGTTGATATAATCGCCTGTCTGCCCTTGTGTAAACCGGGAAAGCGGGATACGCTTGAGATGGTCGCCCATAAACAAGCGGATATTTTTACTGACTTTTGCGCCGCCGATCTGTGCTTTGGTATAGCCATAGCTGTATATCAAAATACGGAGCAGAAAGATAAATGCAATAACACCTGTCAGGACCAGTACACGGTTCATATCAAACTGACCGTCCCATAAAAACCGCATGACGGAATAAAGCAGCATAAACAGGCTACCAGAGAACAGTCCCTCCAGGACAGTCCCGGCAACGCCAATATAAAACTCCCGGTTCTTCTTCCATACGTTATTTGGATTCATTCTGCCCGCCTCCTTCCAGTTGATAAGTAATTCCCCTCGCTGTTTCGTAGTCCTCCCATGCTTTCCGATAATAAGCGTTCTCTTTCCGCACTTCCTCATGGGTACCGACGCTGGTGATCGTATGATTCTCTACCACCGCCACACGGTCGCACATTTTCAAGGCGCTCAGCCTGTGCGCTACCACAATGACCGTCCTGCCTTTGCAGAGGTTCTGAATGGCCTTATCAATTTCCATCTGATTTTCCGGGTCAGAGGCGCTTGTCGCTTCGTCCAGAATCAGGATGGGAGCATTTTTCAAGATCGCCCTTGCAATAGCAATCCGCTGTTTTTCCCCACCGGAGAAACGGGAGCCGAAGCTGCCTACCTTTGTGTCATAACCATCCGGCAGCGACATGATGAAGTCATCAATCTGCGCCTCCCTGGCGGCAGCCCGTACTTCCTCCAGGCTGGCGTCTGAACCCATGCGGATATTTTCCAGTACACTGTCACGGGTAAGGAATGTCTTTTGAAATACAATGGCAATATTCTTCAGGATGGTATCGTAGTTCAGTTCATTCACGTTGATCCCGCCGATCAGCACCTCCCCCTCCTGCACATCATAAAACCGGGAGATCAGTTCAATCACGGTACTCTTGCCCGCGCCGGACTGTCCCACAAGTGCCATGCGTTCCCCATCCCTGATCTTGAGGTTGACGCCTTGCAGGACATCCGTTTTCCCATCGTAGGAAAAACGTACATTCTTAAGCTCAATATCATGGTTTTCCGGGAAGTCCATTCCACCTTCATAAACAGGAACGTCCAATATTTCTTTCGTTTTGGTAATGGCGCCCAGGACATTCGCAAAGTTTGTCCCCAATTCCTGTAAAGGCCGGATCTCCGTCAGATACATGGAGCCGACATAGACGAACAGCAAAAATGCACTGGCCGCCAGGGAGCCTTTCAGAAAGAACATCCCGCCCAGGGGAACCATCAGCAGCATCCCACATTCAATCAGAACCACAAAGGTTGCATAAGGAGGCCCCATTCTCCGGGAGGTTTCATTCCACATGGCATTCTCTTCCTGGATTGCACCGGAAAATTTCTGGAACGATTTGCTCCCCATGTTGTACGCTTTAATCAGTTTCATGCCGCTGATATACTCGATCATAACGGAATTGAGCGTTGTAATGGATCGGTTCGCCCGGTCCATCAAACCGTCCGTATTCCGAAACATAACCCCCATTACCACAACGGCCAAAATCAACGGCACCAGGGAAACCAGTGCCAATGGGATATTTACTGTCATCAAATAAATGAAAATTGCTACCGGCCCTACCATATAGCACACAAGGTCTGGAAGGTTATGGGCTAAAAACAACTCCAGCTTTTCAATATCTTCATTCAGAACCGTTTTAATATCCCCGGTCCGCCGCTCATTCAATGTACCAAGGGGGACTTTTGCCAGATGTTCCGCTACCATGCAGCGCACCTTGAACAAAGCGCCGTAAGCACCTTTATGGGCAGCCACACCGGAACACCCAAATAAAACAAAACGCAGGACCACAGAAACGGCAATCATCATAATCGTCTGGACGACAAACTCGTTTGTGCAGTTATGCTGGAAAACGGCATCCATCACACGGTAAATCCCGATATACGGTACAATGATGCATAGGCCGCTTGCCATAGCTAGCAGAATTGCCAGTAGCAGCCAGATTTTCTGCTCACCGGCCCATTGAAGTAGCAATGCAATCCTGTTTTTCTTTTTCTGTTTCATCACTTCACATCTCCTTTCCCCCTGAAACAGAGAACAGTTCCCGGATCTTTGGGAGGAAATCCATCACAACAGGGATGTCATCCGGCATTTCCCCTTCATCAAAATGCAAGACACGTGAGCAGGTACGGCAGACAAATTCAAAATCATGGGTGACAATAAAAATGATTTTTCCCTGTTCGGATAACCGTTTGATCAATCCCGCCACCTGCGCCATGCTGTCAAAGTCCAGTCCGCTGGTGGGCTCGTCGAACACCAGCAAATCTTTTCCACAGATCATGCTGACTGCCACAGCCACCCGCTGCTTCTGTCCACCGGAAAGCGTGTTGGGATGGCGTTCCCGGTAGGTTGTAAGCCCCAGTTCCGCCATGGTTGTTTCTACTAAATCCTGATCCGGGTTTCGAATTCCGAAGGAACATTCTGCCTCCACACTTTCTGCAAACAATTCATAGTTCACATCCTGCATCACCATATAAGAGCGTTTCAGCCTCAACTTGTGTTCTAGCGGCTGACCATTCCAAAGGAACTCACCTTCACAGTCTTTATGAAGCCCGCACAGAGCGCGGGAAAACGTGGTTTTTCCGGCTCCATTATGACCGACAACCCCAATGACTTCTCCCCTTGCGACAGAAAGAGCAATTTGGTGTAGAATCGTCCTCTTTTTATAACGCAGCGTAATATCACGGATTGCTAATGTAGGAGGAAGAACCGTAGGATGGATGGCTGGAGGAAGAACCCTTGTCAGGTCAACTGCCCGCAGCCCCATGTGTTCCCGTTCGGTTTCCGTCAGCCGGAGAAATTCCTCTGACGTAAAAATCCTTGCTATTTCCCCATCTTCCAGATAAACAATGCGGTCTGCCAGCTCCATCAGATAATAGAGCCTGTGTTCCGCAATCAAAATGGTTTTGCCCTGGCTCTTTATCAGCCGCAGATGTTCTTTCAATTCCTGGATGGAAGCCATGTCTAGATTTGAGGATGGTTCGTCCAGCAGATAGATTTCCGGGTTCATTGCATAGACCGACGCAAACGCGATTTTCTGTTTTTCTCCGCCCGACAGTTCAAAAATATTTCGGTTTCGTAGCTTTTCAATATGCAAATCTTTTGTTGTCTGTTCTACCCGTTCCTCCAGTTCCCTTACCGGCCTGGCCTCATTTTCAATTCCAAAGGCAATCTCACTGTCCGTATCCACATTGAAAAACTGTGTCCGGGGATTTTGAAACACAGACCCCACCTTTGCAGCGATCTGATACATGGGCAGGTCACTGATTTCCTGTTCGTCCACTAGCACGCGCCCCTGAAGTTCTCCCTGGTAAAATTGTGGGATCAAGCCATTTACCAGCCTTGTGACCGTTGTTTTTCCGCACCCGCTGCGGCCACAGAACAAGACACATTCCCCGTCTGCAATTTTCAGGCTGATTCCATGCAGACTGTCATGCTCCTGTCCCTCATAAGAAAATGATACATTTTTAAACTCAATCACCCGATCACACCTCCCCGCTTACATAATTCAAAAATAAAGAAAGCAACCGCAAATAACATCGCCGTCCAATCTGCAATCCCGCATTTTATCTGGACAAGACAGGTCCGGGGATTGGGATTCTCGATCCCGCGGGTAACAGAAGCGATAGAAAGCTCGTCCGCTGCCTTGGAGGCCATCATCATCAGCGGAACATAGATACACTCTACTGTCATTCCCGGATGGGAAAGGAATCCGCCCAGGGAGGGCGATACGTCCCGCATACGCATGGCGTCCTTGATAAAATGCCAGTCCTCCTGGACGGTTGGAATATAGCGCAGCATGACCGCAAATGTGATGACAAATTTTTTCGGGGCATGGATTCGGTTCATGGCGGATAAAAATTCGCTGACCTTTGTTGTAAACAAGACTATCCCTGCCAGCATCCCGCAGGCGTAAACCTTGTGAAATAGCCCAAGGAACGCAACAAACATGGTCCGCAGCGTCCCCGTCATAGCCGCCATAATCCAGACTGTCAGTGCACAGACTAACGCATAAAAGCATACCCCTTTTACGGCATATTTCCACTTTCCACAAAGCACTCCTAATACAGCAATCAGCAGGACAAGCGCAAACTGATAGGTAAGAGAAGGCGCGAACATGGAACTCAGTACACACATCAAAATAAGAAAGAGCTTGGCCCGCGGGTCAAGCCAAAGCCCTTTCTGGACGGTGTTACCCATCATGCTGTAATACCCGCTTTTTCGAACTGCTTCTTCAACATTTTGCAGCCCACAAATGCACTGATAGAAGCTGTTACAAGGAGAGCGGCAAACATGGCGATAAAGATTCCCGCATTTGCGGTCGTCTGCATGGTATCGATATAGCTTTGCTCGGTTCCATTTCCCAACATGGTCTGCGCCCACCCCTGGGGATCAGCGAAGAAAACAAGGTACGACCCTGTTCCGCCCAGGGAGAAAAGGATATAGGACAGACTGTTGATCTTCTTGCTCTTGTACTGCTTTGTACCGGCAACAAAATCAGCTACGACAGCCATAATGAGATAGCCCAACGCAAACGCCCAGTGCATACCAGTGACAAACCAGATGATGGCCATGATAACGCCCATGATCGTGACGCTCCAGCGTTTATGTACTTTTGCGATCATCAGCAGATAAATTGGTCCGGCAAGCAAAGCACTCCCGGCAGGCATGAAAAAAGTCAGCACCGGGTTGGTAGCAAAAAAGACGCCTCCTACCATGATGAATACGAACAGAAGCGCAGTAAAAATTCCCGTTGTTACTAAGTCCTTGACAGACAATCCTGCCTTTGCATTTACTTGATTACTCATATTTTTTCCTCCTGCTTTCAAGAACGGTTGACCTACCGTCTGAAATCTGTTATATTATGATTAGATGCTACTAACCACGGTCTATATCATACTAACTTTATGGGCGGGCTGCAATACATTACAGGCACATTCGTCTTTTCGTTGCAAAGCTCCGTCCAATCGTTGCAAAGGAGGCCGTCATTTGAACAATAACATTATTGCGGATTACTATGAGCCGCTTTTAACAGATAACCATTTTATCCCGGTAGATAGCAATAACCACTTCAATTCTGCCGGACAATGCTGGCAGTTATCGCCTGAATTTGGAGAAGGCTTTTACTGGGTCTATGCGAAGAAAGACCTGTACGACATTAAAATCCATGATTTTTATTTCCATGAGGATTTCTTCATGGAATTTCATTTGCCGGAAGCTCTGAGTATTACTCAGTATGAATCCATCTCTGGCGAAGAATTAAATCCCTACCGGCGGATGTCTGCCGAATGTATCAAAGCCTTTATTGGCGGCTATAAGCCATACAAGGCAATCATCCATAAAAAAATCCCCATCCGGTCTATTGGTATCGAAGTCATGCCTGCATACTATGAGGATTATTTGCAAAAACAATATCCGGGGGACTATATCAGCCCACTTGCAGCTTTCCGGCAGGTTGATCAGACCACAGACTTCCCGGCTATGGCAAAGCTGCTCCATGAGGTAAAGGTCTACCGTGGGGATGGGATTGCCGCAGGACTATTTTATGAAGCGAAAGTGGCCGAGGCCGTATCCCTTGTGGTGGAAGAACAGAAAAAAATTCTCTCCCGCAAGGAGAAACATCTATCCGACCAGGATATAGCACAATTGGAAAATGTGACTGCTTATCTCAATGACCACTATGCGTTTGATATCCCATTGGAGCGGCTTGCAAAAATCGCCTGTATGGGAACCACCAAGCTGAAAACATCTTTTAAGCAGTTGCAGGGCTGCACAATCACAGAGTATATTCAACAGCGCCGCATGAGCCAGGCAGAGCATTTGCTGATCGATACGGATTTCACAATGGGACAGATTGCGGAAATGATCGGTTACTCTACTTCTAGCCGGTTTGCGGAATTATTTCGCAAGAGTACAGGCCTCCTGCCGATTGAATATCGGAAAATGGCTCAGCAAAAATAAATTCACAATGTAATGCCACGACAGATCACTCTACAACGGAGTTTCAGTCGTGGCATTTTTCTGCTTTTCTTTACGGATATAGCCATTTTCCCCTTTCCAAATTGTAGTATTAGTAGAGAGAAAAATAGAAGGTAAGGCTTGATAACAAGCACAGCAAGCGAGTACCCGCTTGCGATTTTTCGTATTTTCAGATCTCTTGACCGAAAATGAAAAATGTTTGTTGAGATAATCTCAAACTCTTATGAAGAATGGAGGCAGCGCATGGCGAACCGGAAACGGAATATCCAGATGAATTTTTATGTCACAGAGAATAAAAAACGGCTCATAGATGAGCGGATAAAACTGCTAGCCTCCCTATTCGATTGTCAATGTACTTGATGAAGGAGGAAAACTTGTCCTTCTTATTAACACTGACAAAAAAAGCAAAAAACAGGCGCATCAAATGAAACTTTATCAAAAATATTTTCCGAGCTGCTTTAAGCCACGGCGGATACTGTCTCGAACACGGCTTGAATCTACACCTTCTACTTCGGCAATTTCATTTACCGTCATTCCCAGATAGTATCGGGCATAAATTCGCTTTGCCTGTTTCTCCGGCAGCTTCATCACAGCGGCATAGACCTGCTCCTGAAACTGTTTTTCCTCCAGAAGCATCTCCGGTGTCTGCGGCTTCAACAGCACCGCATTTTCAATGCCATTCTCGCAATCCAGAGAATACTGTGCTTTATAACGATACATCTTTCGCTCATACGCAGCCTCCGCACGTTCAGCTGCTCGAATAGTCTCCATTACTTCCTCTGTCACATCTACAAAAAAGTCTGTTGTATAAACATCAGGATAAAGCTCCCGAAGGTTAATTTTCTTCATTATGTACCTCCATTTCGATTCACGGGTGATTGACGGGTGAATCGAATGGAGGTGGGGAACGGCAGCGACGTACTTCGGGAACTTTCCCGAAAAATCGACAGCAAAAAGCGCCAGCTCCACACAATGGGAAACTGGCGCAACAAGAACAGTCATTATTATGCTGAATCACATGGAACGATAATGCCGATGCAATGCTATACTTGCCCGGAGGAGGGGCAATGCTTTTTTTAATTGATGTAGATCATGGGAGCTTTGAAAAAGCAAAAGAGACACGGCAAATTAACCTCCAAGCGGCTACCGTGTCCCTGCAAGTCGTCATTAGTTTGTGTAAACGCAAAGAAACGGCGGCTCTGAAATTGTCCTTCAAAACCGCCGATTGAGTTCAAACCTTAAAATAGCGCACGAAATTATCTGCCCCAGTCAACGGTTTTTTTCTTTCCCCGGACGGGGCAGATAACTTATTATGCAGAGCGGAGCCGGTGTGCGCTAATCGGTTCCCCGCATTTTTTCCTTTAACTTCTGAAAGGATGTATCACTGATTACATGTTCTATCCGGCAAGCGTCCTGCTCCGCCGTTTCTCTGTCTACGCCAGCAGCCACAAGCTGCTCCGTAAAGAATTGATGGCGTTCATAGATTTTCTCTGCCACCTCCCGGCCTATATCGGTCAGGTGGAGAAATCCATCCTCGTCCATTGTCAGAAAGCCGCCATCCCGCAGAACGCCCACCGCATGACTGATACTCGGCTTTGAAAAGCCCATGTGCCGAGCAAGATCAATGGAGCGGACCATGCCCTGCTTCTTTTGAAGAATCAGCACAGCCTCCAGATAATCCTCCCCGGACGCATGAATCTTCATCGGTTCCTCCTTTATGCAAGGCTCCAGCCGGAAGCCTTTTTACGGATATTTACAAAATCCTGATAAATCCCGGCTTTTGCCATAAGCTCGTCATGGGTTCCCTGTTCGCTGATCCGTCCATCAGAGATCACCAAAATCTGATCTGCCTGACGGATGGTATTCAGGCGGTGTGCAATCACAAGTAATGTTTTACCCTTTACCAGCTCATTGATTGCCTCCTGGATATAGCTTTCATTATCGGTATCAACACTTGCAGTCGCTTCATCCAGAATGACAATCGGTGCGTCCTTCAAAATGCATCGGGCGATAGAGATTCTTTGCTTTTCGCCGCCGGACAGAGTAGCGCCGCCTTCACCGATGACTGTCTGGAATCCATCTGGCAACGCCATGATAAAATCATAGCAGCGGGCTTTTTTTGCAGCCTCATAGACTTCTTCCTCGGTAGCGTCCGGTTTACCCATGCTGATATTGTTGTAAATGGTATCCTGGAACAAGTACACCCTTTGGAAAACCATGCTGATCTGTTCCATCAGTTCGGCGAGAGGTATATCCCGAATATCTGTACCGCGGATTGTCACTTTGCCGGATTTCACATCCCACAGCCGCGCCAGAAGGTTCGCAATCGTGGATTTGCCACCGCCAGACGGTCCCACAAGTGCGGTCATGGTATTCTTCTGCATAGAGAAGCTGATGTTGTGCAGGACTTCCTTGTCCTGATAGGCGAAGCCCACATCGCTAAATTGTACTTCTGGCTGATCCGGCTGTGCCTGTGACAGAATATGTTGATTTCCGTTATCGGGAAGTTCAGGCTCGTCCAAAACAGCTTCAATGCGGTCTAATGCGGCATTCATCACGGTCAGTCGGGTTGCTTCTCCATAAAGAGCTTTCAGAGGTCCAAAGAGATCAAAGACAAACAGCAGCACGCCCAAAAGATAAGCCAGGGAGAGTACGCCTTCCTGATGTAAAAAAACGGATAAACCGAAGATAGCGGCAATACCCACGCCATAGAGAATATTTAAGCCAGTGGTCCACGGTGTCATTTTCTGCTCAAACTTCGTATTGACATCCCTTGATTTTTTGAAGTTTTCCGTTAATTCGTCAGATTTTTCTCCGAGCAGATTGTAACTTTTGATAACCCCAATTCCTTCAGCAAAAGACAAGACCGCATCCGTCAAATTCTCGCTTTGGTTTTGACGCCCGACAGCCTCCTTGAAGGAAACCTTATTCATATATTTTGCAACCAGTGATGCCAGCAAGGTAATGATTACCGCAATCAGCCCAAGTCTCCAATCCAGTACGAACATAAAAACAGCTAAAACCAAAGTAGACAGCATATAGCTCATCATGTTGCCAATGGTACTCATAGAAACTTCCTCAATGAATACCATATCCGTACTGAGAACAGAGCTGATTTTGCCAATATTCCCCGATGTAAAGTAACCCATCGGCATTTTTCTTAAATGATTTCCCAACTCCATCCGTTTATCAGCAAAGATCATAAATCCAGCGACACTTTGCAGACGGTCGCTCAAATAGTGAACCACTGTCTGAACCACTACAACAGCTAATAATCCAAGTCCGACAAACAGACAGGTCTTTCCAGTCAGCGTATTATCAGCAAACCCGGCCAAGACAATAAACGCCATGAAGATCGGCATTTTGGAGAGAATGGACTCGACAAATGCACATAGAAATGCAGCTTGAATACGGCTTTTATACCTCCCTGAGAGGTTCAGGATTCTTGAAATCAATGCAAACATTTATCTTCCCTCCTTTGCAGTAGATACTTTCCACTCGGCGCTGTCCTGAGCCGCTTTCCACAACTTTTGGTATTCTGGGCAAGCTTGAATCAGCTCCTGATGTTTTCCGGTTGCCACCATCTTTCCGTGATCCATAACGCATATTTGATCTGCGTTCATTATAGCGGGAAGTTTGTGAGCAATAACTACCAAGGTTTTTCCCTTCACCAGCTCCGCAATAGCAGCCTCCATTTTTTCCTCATTTTCTGGATCAGCATAGGCCGTGGCCTCGTCAAGCACTACAATCGGGGCATCCTTCAATATTGCCCGCGCCAGGGAAATTCGCTGGCGCTGCCCCCCGGAAAGCATTTTCCCCGCATCGCCCGCCATGGAGTGAATACCTTGCGGCAGCTTTTCCAGAAACTCCATACACTGGGCTTTCTTCGCCGCCTGCATTACTTCCTCATCGGTAGCATCCAAACGTCCAAGACGGATATTTTCCAGCAGGGAGGTGTTAAACAGGTACTGATCCTGAGCCACATAGGAAATGCGGCTGTTCAATGCCTCCAGGCTCATATCACAAAGTTTCTGCCCGCCAATGGAAATGCTCCCTTTCTGCGGGTCATAGTAGTGGAGCAACAGTTTTGCAAGGGTGCTCTTGCCAGAACCGGATTCACCAACTAGGGCAGTTTTTCGTCCTGCTTGTGCCACAAAGGTAATATCGTGGAGGACTTCGTTTTCTGCTATTATCGGTTTCCCATCTGGGCCAGGCTGTGTCGTCTGATACGCAAAGGAAACATGATCGTAAGAAATGTTAAAATCCTGTCCGTGGAAATCATCCTCAGCAGCTTGCAGCGGTGCCGTATTTAACATCTGTTCAAGTGCCGTGATCTTATAATTCAGATTCGGAATCGTCTCCATAAAGCCCAGTGCTTTCAGGAGAGGAATCCCAATGCTGAGGGAAAGGCAGAGGACTAAAATCAAATCAGGTAAAGTGCTTATGCCACAGAGAACAAACCATGCCCCAAGAGGCAAAGTCAGAATAACAGTGCAGGGCAGCAGACTTCCGTATATCGCCATCCAGGGCCAGGCGGCCTTATACCATGCCAAGGTATAATCCCGATAGTCCGTTACATCCTTGCGGAAGTTCTCGTAAGATTCACTCTCCCGGTTGAAAACCTTGACAACCTCCATACCATTGATGTACTCAATGATCGTGTTGTTCATTTTCTGTGCAGACTGATAGTAGGGACCCATGCGCTTCATTCCAACAGAGTACATAATGACCATGGAAAGCAGGCTGATCGGGATAGAGGCCAAAGACATAAGAGCCAGTTTCCAGTCCGCACAAAACATAGCAACATAAATCACCAGCGGGATCAGTAAATTTGCGATACCCTCCGGGACTGAATGAGCAAGGAGCAATTCCAAGCTGTCCACATCATCGACAAACAGCTTTTTGATTGTCCCTGTCCCTTTTTCCTCCACAATGCCAAGGGGAAGTTTCTCAAACTTCTCTTGCAGAGATACCCGCAGACGGAACAATGTGTTATATGCTGCTTTATGAGAAATTGATAATCCCCATCCATAAAAAAACGCCTGCAAAACAAGACAGATCAAAACCCCTATAACACGCAATAAAACAAATTCTGTTTCAACAGAATCGCCCATAACCAATGGCGAAATGACCTGATAGGCCAGCACAAAAGGCAGGACGCCCATAAGAACGCTGACCAGTACGACAACCGTGGCCACATACATATTTTTCTTATATGGCCCTGCGTACTCAAAGATTTTTTTGAACATAAGCCCTCCTTATATTGAGCCGTACTGTCTGTGCTTCAAAAACAAGAGGCCGCCAAAGTAAAGCGGCCTCTTATCATTATCTTTCTGTCCAGTCAAGGCGGCCCTGACATTCATAATTTCTAAAATTCACTGGCGGATTCGGAAAAAATCCAAAACCTTTTTACTGCCGGATTCGTCCAATGGATAGCTTTCTTTTATTTGCCCTTTTTCCATATGGACTACATACGAACATCCCGCCATCACCAACTCCGGATCATGCGTAATAACAAGAAGCGTTTTGCCCTGATCTGCGAGTGACTTCAAACTCCGCGCAACTTCCCGCATATGTTTGAGATCAAGCCCGCTGGTTGGTTCGTCAAACACAATGATCTCCCGGTTACTCACAATGGCAGACGCGATCGCTACCCGCTGTTTTTGCCCGCCGGAAAGAGAAAGCGGGTGCCTGTCTTTATATTCCAGCAGATCAAACTGTTTAAGGATTTTATCCACAACAGTTTCATCCTCGTTGTCAATGCTCAGAAGCACTTCATCCGTCACGCTTTCGGTAAATAGCTGATGGCTGGTATCCTGCATTACCATGTAGCAATGTTTGAGCCGGGCTTTCCAATCAAGGGTTTTCCCGTCAACCTGCAAAAGGCCACACTTCTTTTCCAGTCCGCAAATACAGCGGGCCAGAGTAGATTTTCCAGCGCCATTCAGACCGATAATGGCAATCGTTTCTCCAACAGGCAGTTCTGCACTCGGAATATGGAGGCTTTCCGGTTCCCGCTTTTTATACGCAAAGCAGAAATTTTGAAATTCCATCTGTTTAGCTGTATGCGCCTGATACTGATTCGCAGGCTTCAACTTCGAGAGAGAAAACGGCCGCAGTCCCATTTCTTTTCGAGTGCCATCCGATAAGCTGTCAAATTCAGCAGGTGTGTATTCCCGTTCAATCTCCCCATCTTTTACATACAGCACACGATCTGCAAGATCGTGAAGGTAGTAAAGGCGGTGTTCTGCGATCAGAATTGTTTTGCCCTGCTTTTTCCAGAGGCTCAGGACCTGCCGCAGGTCATCAATAGCAGCCATATCCAAATTAGAAGATGGTTCGTCCAGGACCATAATTCCCGGCAGCAATACACTTGATGAAGCACAGGCTATTTTTTGCTTTTCGCCCCCGGACAGAGCAAACACGCTTCGCCCCATCAAATCTTCAATATGATAATCGGAAACTGTCCGGTCAATCCTTTTCAGGATATCCTCCTGAGGATAGCCTAAATTTTCACAGGCAAAGGCTAATTCACTATCCGTATCCACGTTGAAAAACTGACTTTTGGGATTCTGGAATACAGATCCCACCATAGCAGCCAAGTCATAAAGCGGCGTATCTGATACGCTTTTTCCGTCCAGAAGGACATCGCCCTCTAAATTGCCCTCGTAATAATGAGGCACCAGCCCGTTTACCAAACGGGTAATCGTTGTTTTCCCACAGCCGGATTCTCCCGTGAGTAAAACAAATTCCCCTGTGTTTATGGTGAGATTGACATTTCTAATCCCTCCGCCGCTGGATTCTTCACCATAAGAAAAAGAAACATTTTGAAAATCTATCATGGCAAAATCCCTCCTGCGGAAATTATCGGGGAAGCAATCGCCCAAAACACTACAAAGCAACAAAACAAGATCAGCACCACATCGGCAAAATTGAATTTAAGCTGGCAAATGTTTGTGCGTTTGACAGGAGCGCCGAGGCCACGGGTAATTGCCGCAGCGGAAAGTTCCTCACCGATTTTCACGGAGCAGGTAATCATCGGGATCAGCTTATACTCCAATATTTTTGAAGATTTTTTCCCTCCAAGTTTAATCCCACGCATTTTCATAGCGTCACTGATTGCTTCTGACTCCTGAAAGACAGTTGGAAAGAAGCGGAACATGACCGTTAAGGGGATCGTCACTTCTTTAGGCATATGGATTCTTTCCATGCCGGAAATCAATTCACTGACCGTTGTTGTTTTCACTGCATAGGCAGCAATCGCAACACTGGGAAGGATTCGGCAGAAGAATCCGGTTGTAAACAGAACGAGGAAATTCAATATCCCCGTAAGGTGCGGCAAAACATAAATTTGAACAGCATAAAAAGCAGAAAACACAGCAATATAGCCCACAGCTTTTACACATTGCTTCGAGGTAAGCAGCAATATAGCCGGAACCGTACAAAGAGCAAGGCGGATCAGCCCCATAGCTTCTCCGCCTGTTCCGCCCATGACAAAAATGCTTATGATGAAGATGAGCAACAGTTTTGTACGCGGATCGAGCCGTAACCCTTGTTCTGTTTTTTTGCTGAGCAGAATTTCCCGCGCCATTATGCAATACCGGCACGCTGGAAGTGCTTTTTGCAAATGGCTTTCCCAATCATACCTCCGACAAGGCCAAACACAAAGCAGGCAACCAGCAGAATAGGCGCAATCCACATAGGCATATATGTATTAAGGGTAGCTGCATATTCAGCGCCGTATCCTTCAGTCAACATTACCATATAGCTTTCACGGTTCAGGAAAATGGGAGCAAAGTTGCCAAACACCCAGATGCTGAACACACCGCAGGAAAGAACTGTACTCTTTGCACTTTTGTAGTCCGCCTTTTTCAGGATCACGTCGGCCAACAGGCCGCCAACGAGACCAGTTACCATGGTAAGATAGCCGTTGCCGAAGAACACCATGATTAGGCCAATCAGGAAACCCATGATTGCAGTCATCCCGAATTTTTTAGCCTTTGTAACATACAGCATATAGGGGATGCCGCCAATCAAAGGGCACAGCACCGCCATCAGCGGAATAAAAATGGGGATGAAGCCAAGCATCGCCACCAGCATAACAATCACGACATAGATGACGGTGTAGATGCCGATAGTAATTAAATCTTTTCCCTCAAGCCGGGAACTTTTTTTCTGGGAACTCATACCAGTATCCTCCTTATCTCTGAGAAAATGAAAATGTGGTGTGGTTAGCTTCTTCTAACCACACCACATATAATAACAATTTGCACCCACGATTCCAACCCAAAACCAATTTTATTCTACCCAAAATCAGTATTTTTGCGTTTATCCAATCGTAGCTTCTGCTTTATAGTTTTTCGGATTCACTCCGTATTTCCTTTTGAACGCCGCTGCGAAATTGCTCGCTTTTGAATATCCCACCAGTATAGCCACCTGGCTGACATTCAAATTACTTTCTAACAGCAGGCTTGCCGCCTTTTCTAACCGCTGGTCGATGACATACGCATGAACCGATGTTCCAAACAGGGAGGAAAAGCCCTTCGTCAATTTTGAAGTGCTGATATTGACCTGACGCGCCAATTCCTCGCAGCTCGGAGCCAGGGCAAGCTGGCTGTCAATAATTCGCTTTGCCTCTATGATGGAATCCCGGTCACTTCTGGAAATTGCAACGTAGGTTGACGCGAGAATACTCAGTTCCAGGACCTCGCTCAAATATACCGATAGCAGCTCAAAGACCTTGCTTTCCAGAAACAGGTATCCCAACCCGCCGCGATATTGCGTGAAGTCTTGCAGCTCCGCAAAAATGTGTTCCATATAGGGCGTGATATTCACCTTTGATATGCCGTCCAATAATTTTTTCTGATAGACCTCGATCTCACCAGCCTCAAAGTAGTCATTCAGAATCTTATAGAAATAGGATAGAGGTATTTTCACATTTTTGAAAAGGAAATCGCTCTTTTTAGAATAGCACAGATATTCCATTTTCCCGTGGCCGCGATAAATACAGGATTCACCCTTTTGTATGCTGGCACTTTGCCGGTTGTCTGCGATATTCCAGGAAACGCCGTCATTGAAGCAGAACAGCATTTGTATGTATTCTTCACTGCTCACTCCCTGCACGTTCATATCCGAAAAGTAATTCATTCTCCAGTCTGAAACAACTGCTCCCTGTTTCGTGACGATCTGCGAAATCTGACCGGTTCCCATGTCTGCCGGAATATCTATGGTGATCGTCTGCGGTGAATTAGAGAGCAGATCACGATAAAGATTATTCATGTATTGATTTGTCATGTATGAGCGCCCTCCTTATGGTTAGTCAAAGCTAATCATAGTTTACAACACCAACCTGGAAAAGTCAATTTGTATTCCTTGTGTATACCGCAGAATCCATTTCACATCAAAACATCGTAGATACCACTTCAATGCTATTTCAAAAACGTAGTGGCAATTAATTTACGAATTATGCCAACTCATCGTACATTTTTATCCTTTTGCATTATTATTTCTTTGTTCTTATTATCATTTGCAGCATTATCTCTCAAATAATTTTCAAATGCATCTGCATTATACTGATATTCCTGTGGTTCAGCGACCATCGGTGAATATACAACCTCTGCTTCCACTCGCTCAGCTTCTGCCCTCTCCGGCTCTGTCTGTTCCACGCTCTTCACATTACCCTTATGCTTTTCCTTATCTATCTGCACATTCATTGCCAGATTATCCAGCTTATCAATAGATGCATCCAGATGCAACTCCATTAATACAAGCATCTTTTTCACTGCTTTCATAGGTGCAAGCACTGCTTTGTTTATTGGATTATTCTGTTTTTTCTTCGAATAATCCACTTCCGGCTTATCTGCAAAAGTACGGAATGCATTGACTGTTGTCTGTCCTGCTTCACGAAGTTCTTTTCCAAGCAATGCAGTTTTGGCTATATCCTTATTCGAAGTCTTGATTGCTCCTCTTACATTCTCCCGGATATTAAGAAGTTTATTCTTTATTCCTAAGAACTCTGATACTCTGTATAATACTTCTCTACCTTTTACCTTAGCTTCATCAACAATGCTTTTTGCAGTAGATTTCACCTGCTCTTTCACCTGAAACACCTGTGATTTAATCTGCTCACATCTTGTGTTAAGTCGCTCCTGTGCCTCTGATAATGCCTTTTGGGCATTATTGATAAGCGTATCTTCCTGCATTTCCTTAATCTGGTTCTGCATATTGGTAAGTTCTTCCGTCATGGAATCAATCTTTTTCTCCAGTCCATCCACATAGCTGCATATCTCAAATACATCATTTGCCTGCTCTTTCATGGCATTTTTCTTTAACAATTCGAGAAGTTCTCTTATGACCTCCTCATTGGTAAGTGTTTTTCCTGCTTCCATATCCATTCTGTTTCCTCCATTCATAAACGGGGCAGCCTTGGCCGCCCCTGTACCTTGATTACTAATTATCGAAAGGGTGTAGCCTCTTTGTCCTTCTCTTTATCGGGATTGCCATGATGTTTCTCTGCACTCTCTCTTGCCTTTTCGTTGCTCTTATCCTTTGCTTTCTCATATTCCGAGATAATCTCATTATAGAGTTTTTCCCTGAAATCCTTTGTGACCGGATAGCAGACATCCTGATAGATTGGCTTGCCCTGCTCGTCCACCTGCTTTGTCTTATAAGAAGGCATTGATACAAAGATTTTCTCTTTTCCCTGCACGATATTGATATTATTTACGATGAAACTGTTTTCAAAATAAATACGTGCAAGTCCCTTGATGTTACTGCCTTCCCTCTCATAAGGTGTCACAGTTACGGAAAACTCAGGCATTTCCTGTGTTCTGTCCTGCTTCTGTGTCTCCTCTTTCTCCGGTTCCTTGATTCTTGCATAGGCATCAAGGATATTGGTATAGAGTTCCTCTCGAAACTCTGCTGTGATAGGATTGCACACATCCTTATAGATGACGCCATTGCTTTCATCACGCTCATTGGAGCGGTATCTAGGCATTGATACGAAAAGCTCACCCTTGTCCTTATTCTCAAGGATTGCAATATTGGTAATCTTAAATGAATCCCCAAATACCACTGTGGCAAATCCCTTGATATTACTGCCCTCTTTGCTTCTTACTTCGTTTACTTTAATTGAATACTTCATACGCTATTCCTCGCTTTCATTATCTGTATTATTAGTTTCCGGTATGACAAGCTCACACCAAAGCTGTTCTATCTGTCCACCTGACATCCTGCCATTTAACCAGTTGCCAAGAGTAACAACAAATCCATCCTGCTCATAATAGAGCCATTCCTGACTTTCGATGTTTCCTTCATACACAACTGTCACATCAAAGTCCGGCATAAAAAGTCTTTCCCCTTCATCCCATACACAGGCTATTCCCTGCCTAAGCGTAAGGTTAAGACTCTCTATATACACAGCCCATCCGCTTATGACAAGCTGCATATCTTCATCTATCTCTGCAATGTCATCTGCTATATCAATAAGCTCCTCTGACTCTGATACAGCTTCTTCCACATCACACAGTCTGTATCTTTTATTCATCCACAACTGCCTCCTTATATCTGCATCTGACCACAAAACGCATAGTACCCTTCTGCGAACAGGTAAAAAGAGTTAATTCTTTTTTTTCTCCCTGAGTCTTGATGCTGTTGTCATAAGGATTTACCACCTCTGTACCTGTTACTTCATAGATATGAGTCTGTCCGTTTTTGTCGATAATTGTCACATCATCTCCTATGGAAATCTGATTTAGTGGTGTGAAAAATGTGCCATATCTGCTGCCATTATGACCGCACAGCACACAGTTACCACTTTCTCCGATTCCTGCTGTCTCAGGTATGTGACCAATCCCGACATTAAGGACATCCACACTCGTTCCTTCCATTACCGGATATCTGATATCTATGCTCGGTATCTCAATGATGCCGATAACACCGCCTTCTTTAAGAATGGCTTCATCCTCTTTACTAATGGAGGTTTGCTCTTCCTCCACATCTGTTTCTTCATCGTAATCATCCTCCAATGTCTGCTCAAATTCACTTATGAGCTGTTCTGTCTGTTTTTCTCCGGTTGTCCGCCAGAAAAAAGGGACTGCCATAATGGCAATCCCTGCTGTAATCAGTAGTCCTGCGACCACTTTTCTTATGCTCATATTATTCACTCTCCTATCGTGTTCTGCCCTCTCTGTCGGCTGGATAAGCACCTTTATCCTCTGCTACAATTGCTGCAGCTTCCATTCTGTCATCAGCTTCTCTTTCTTCCTCTGGTCCGCTCAGGTCTGCATCCACAGCCTTTGCGTTCTCAAGGTCAAGCTGGGCATTCAGTTCACATTGTCTTGCCAGCTTTTCTTCCAGTTCCTTGCTGTATGCAAATGGCTTGTCATACTCTGCCTTTGATGCTTCAAGATCATTCTGGTACTGCTCAATCTTCTTTTCCAAGAAATCAATGTTCTCATGGAGTCCATTGAACAGGTTTTCCAGCTTTACCATGCTGCCGACAGGACTTGTGGAAAGCTCTGCCTTGTACTCAGTCTTTCCACGAAGCACCATATAATTGATGTCAAGGAAGTTCTTTTCCACAAGCAGCTCAAATCCATGGAATTTACCGATTGCAGTTGTCTCTCCGGTCTTACACTTGCTGATTGCTTCAAGCATCATCGTTCCGCCATCCACTCGCTCTGTGTAAGTTGCTTTGCCTATGGTGATGGCAAATTCCGGATTATCAATCAGTTCTTTATCCCTTGCCTTTACATCCTCTCTTACATTGGCAAGCTTTTCGGTTGCTGTCTTAATGAGCTTCGGGTACTTAATCATAAAGTTATCCTGCAAGCCATATCTCTGATTGTCATAAGATGCCTTCAATAGCTTTAATCTCTGGACATCATTGTCAATCTCCATCTTTTCCTTGATTAAAGGATTGCCTGTGGCAACCGCTTTAATCTCTGCATAGGAAAGTGTTGCCTCATCGATATCCTCACAGCTTCGGCTTACAGCCTTGCTTGTCATGACCTGACTGATGAATCGCTGCTTATTTTCAACAAGCGACCAGTTGTATGCATCAAAAGTTCCTTTGGTGACATATCTATAGATTGCCACCTCTTCATTTTCGTTGCCCTGCCTGATGCCTCGTCCTTCCCTCTGTTCAATGGAGCTTGGCTTCCAAGGACAGTCCACATGATGCATTGCAACCAGATGTGTCTGAACATTAACGCCAGTACCACATTTATCTGTAGAACCTATAAGCACTTTTTTCTTACCTGTTCTCATTTCCTTAAATAGTGCATCCCGCTGTGCGTCGGTCTTTGCATCATGGATAAATGCTATCTCCTCTGCCGGAATACCATACTGTATCAGTGTTTCCTTCAGATAATCGTAGATGGTAAAATCCTTATCCGGTCCCGGTGTGCCGATATCCGAAAAAAAAAGCTGGCAGCCTATATGACCGTTGGCATTTCCTTTCTCATATTCTTTCCATACATTCTCCGCTACCTTATTGAGCTTTCCATCTGGATTATTTGGTGCGTCCTTATCAATCAGCCTTGCATCTGTTCCGAGTAATCTTGCCTCATGAGTAATCTTTAGGAAGTTGTCCACACTTGGATCAACTCCACCACCTCTGATACGCTCTGCCCTCACAACAAAGTCTTCCATAACCTGCTTTACATACCAGTCAGGCTCTGACTCCACTATGATAGGCTTGCCGCCACGAATAGCCGGCACATCAAGGTCAAGCATGTCTGCGGTCTGCACATCTGCTACTTCACGAAAGATATTCATAAGCTCCGGCAGATTCGTAAACTTATTGAATCTGCTCTTAAAACGGAATCCACTTCCCTCTACAGTAAGCTCCAGTGCTGTTGTCACTTCACCAAAGTTCGCTGCCCATGAATCAAAGTGATAAATTCCCATCTCTTCAAGTGCTGCCTTCTGCAAGTAAAGCTGCATGACATACATCTCACACATGGTATTGGATATCGGTGTACCTGTCGCAAACACAATGCCTCTGCCATCATTTATCTCAGACAAATACTGGCACTTAAGCTGCATATCCGTTGACTTCTTTGCTCCACTGCTGCTGATACCTGATACATTATTCATCTTGGAAAAAATCGCAAGGTTCTTAAAATTATGTGCCTCGTCTACCATAATAGAGTCAACACCCAGCTCCTCAAAGGTTATAAGGTCATCCTTTCTGCTCTCATCAGATAGAGATTTCAGCTGTTCCTCCAGCTTTTTCTTCTGACTTTCCATCTGCTTTACAGTCCATCTCTCTCCGTTACGTTCCTTCATCTCATCAATCGCATAGCTGATTTCATCAATCTGCTCGTTAAGCATTCTTTCCTTTCTCTCTGCTGAGATTGGAATTTTCTCAAACTGCGAGTGCGACATGATGATACAGTCATAGTCACCTGTTGCAATCCTTGATACGAACTGCTTTCTGCGGCTTTTTTCAAAATCACGCTCTGTGGCAACTAAGATATTTGCTGACGGATAAAGCCTTAAAAACTCTGATGCAGTCTGCCCGATAAGTGGCTTTGGAACAACCATGATTGTCTTATTGGCAAGTCCGAGTCTCTTCTGCTCCATGCAGGCAGCCATCATCTCAAAGGACTTTCCGGCACCGACACAGTGTGCAAGCAGTGTATTTCCTCCAAGAAGGATTCTAGCCACCGCATTCTTCTGATGAGGCTTTAGCTCAATTGCTGGATTCATTCCCGGAAACTGCAGATGGCTTCCGTCATACTCACGCAGGCGGATGTTATTGAATGTCTCGTTGTAATATTCCACATACTTCTGTCTTCGCTCCGGCTCTGCAAACAGCCATTCCTTGAACTTCTCCTTGATCATGTTCTGTTTTTCCCTTGCAAGCATTGTCTCATTCTTATTGACTTCGTAATGATATTTGCCATCACCATCATCAATCCTGTCCCTTACTGTTACAGTTTTAAGATTCAGCGTATCCTCAATAATAGAATAAGCATCCATGCGGCTTGTACCATAGGTCTTAGTAGCTGCCACTGAATGCTTATCCATGCTCTTATTCTCGATGAACCATTCCATGCTCATCTTATTTAAGTGTACCTGAATGCCTGTATTGTAAAACTGGCTTCTGACTGCCCTTGCTCTTCTTGGTGTATTGAGAAGCTCATAGATAAACTGCTCATAATCAAGCGGCTCAATCCATGTCGTACCAATCTTTACATCAATATCTGAAGCTTCAATCCACTCCGGCTGCACCTTTTCCAGTGCTGCCACATTGCCTGCAAATCTTTCTGCCTGCGGATTGTCTGTATCAGCTGCCATAGCCTTTGCTACACGGAGCTTGTCTCTCACATTGCCGGAAAGATACTCGTCTGCTGTCTCCCAGCCGATATCAGGATTGTTCTCGTTGTAACGGTCGGGATTAAGGAAAATCAGTCCATCCAGTTCTTCCACAAGAACTGCCCTTCTAAGCTCTGCCAAAGCATCATCACTAAATGTTATCTCATCCACTGTCTGCCCGGACTTTTCTGCAAGCTCTTCCTTTGCATTAGTAATATCTGGCTCATAGATAGAGAGCATATAGGCAAGATTCACATATCCAAATTCATTGACGGATACATTTAATGCTTCAACAGCCGTCTCCACTCTGTCTATGACAGTCTTTGCCTTAATCGTCTGCTTATAAAACATATCCGCTTTTTTCACCTCCCCGTCTTCGTTTACTTCCTCAAGACTGCAAAGAAGCGGGTAATCGCTGTCATCTCTGAAAGCTATTCTGTTTGCTTTTGAGGTAATGGCTCCATACTGCTTTATAAAGGCATCGTATTTCACATTAAGAAGTCTCTGCTTATCAGAAAGCTCCTCCTCACTGCAGCCATCCATCTGGATATCAATCAGCTCTCTTGTTATCTGTCTGATTTCATCAAGGCTTCTGATTCGCTCCTCGGCAGTCTGTGATACCTCTTTTCTTACCATCTCAGAATTTTCCCTGTAATAGAGTTTTCCTTCAAAAAATGTGTAAGTGTAGTTTCTCACATCCGGATCAGCCGGGATAACTTCCTCCGTCTGCTCCGCCTCATCTGACACTCTCTCAAAATCTGTCATCTGTGCTTTGATATTTCTGATTGCCTTATTGAGAGCCTCGTACATATTGAAGTTCTCATCATTATTCACACAGACTGTATATCTGCTGTCCTGTCCGTAAATCCTTGTGTCATATTCCATAGATCCAAGCATCATCTCCGGATGCTCTGCAAAATAAGAGTTGACTGCAATGCCATTCTCAGTTACACCAAGGTGTACCCAGTCAGGTTCAATATCAATCTTTCTCTCCCTCTTCTGCAAAAACAGGATATCTGCTGTCACTTCGGTTCCTGCATTATCTTTAAATGCAGTATTCGGAAGTCTTACTGCTCCCACAAGCTCTGCTCTTTCAGCCAGATACTTTCGGATAGTAGGATTTGCCTTATCAAGTGTTCCCTTTGTGGTGATTACTGCAACCATGCCTCCCGGTCTTACCTGATCAAGTGCTTTTGCCAGAAAATAATCGTGGATACGGAAGTTATACTTGTTGTACTTTGGATCAAATACCTTATAATCACCAAATGGCACATTTCCGACAACCACATCAAAAAAGTTATCCGGATATGTGGTATTCTCAAATCCTGTGATACTGATATTGGCATTCTGATAAAGCTGCTTTGCAATTCTTCCTGAAATGCTGTCAAGCTCCACCCCATACAGCTTGCTTCTCTGCATTGGTGCCGGCATACTTCCAAAGAAGTTACCGATACCCATAGATGGCTCTAATACATTGCCGCCTCTGAAACCAAACTGGACAAGTGCCGAATTTATGCACATGGCAATCTCCGGTGAAGTATAAAAGGCGTTATTTACTGTTGCCCTTGCAGCACTGTATTCCTCATCAGATAAAAGGTCTTTCAGCTCTGCATATTCTTTGCTCCAGCCTGCGTTATTCTCATCAAATGCCTGTGACAGTCCGCCCCATCCGACAAACTTCGACAGAGTTTTCTGTTCCTCAGGTGTGGCAAGCCTGTTCTCTGATTCAATCTGCTTTAAAGTGCGGATTGCATCCATATTCCACTGGTATCTGGTCTTAGCACCGCCTTTTTCCATTTCCCAGAGGTTATAGTGGAAATTGTGTTTCGTCTGCCCGGCAACATTCTTCTCATTTTCAAGACTTTCTACTTGCTGTACTGGTTCCTGCTTTGGTGTAAAATCTACAGTTTCCTGTGATTCTGTATCAGCCTGAATATCATCCACAGATACTGATACTGCATCATCTGAAACCACATGTCCATTCTCATCAATCTTGGTTTCCCAGCCATTCGCTATTGCTCTTTCCCTGGTTTCAAGACGATTGGCTTTTACACTATCCTCGATATCAAAGAATCTCTTATAGACCGGATTCATCTTATCCCTGTCAGCCTTCTGCTTTGTCTCCTGATAATACTTCTTCTGGTCTTCTCCGCAGTAAAATGGCTGTTTTACCATATAGGATAAAATCTCATATAACTCACGCCAGTCGAGAGCACCTTCCTTTCGCACGCCATTCCTGTTCTTATAGCTGATCTTCACATATCCGCTTCTGATTGAGTACTCCACAAGACCATACTTATTGTTGGAATATGCCTTTCTTTCTGCATTATCTGTCCCTAATGCAATATCCCTGATAAGGTCAAGTTTATTGGGTATAAATGCAAAATCAGACTGCACCACATCCATAAGGAATGCCCTAAACGGAGTGTAGCAGCTGCAATCTGTTACAAGAATCTCCGCCGCATCACGCAGGTCTTCATCAAGCTCTGCAATACGCTTGGAATAATCAATCGGTGTAATATACTGAAGCTCTGATGGATCTTTTTCAGTTGTTTCAGCTTCTATCTCTGCACCATATTCTGCCTGTGTTACCATGCGGTCTTCATCGGCGGCTTCCTGTGGTGGCATGCCTTTAGCACTTACATAATCTCTGTTAGAAGCATAGCTCTCCGGCTCATCCGGTATTGCATAATCATCAATCTCTGATTCTGCCTCTTCCGCTTCCACTTCCTGATATTCGGCATCAATAACCTCATCGTCCTCACGGAGTCCGTCCATCGCAAGCTCATCAATACGAGGTGTCTCAGGCTGGTATTCCCCTGTAAGAATAAGGACACCAAGCTCTTTTTCGATATCTTTCCAAGAAACATATCCTTCAACCTCTCCATCCTCATCCCGCCACTGAAAACGCAGTCCATTCCCATGAAATGTGTCATATCCGTGCAGTCCCAGTCCGTCAATCGGCCAGCCTGCACCTCCCTGACCATACTCTGCTTTGATACGCTTTGCTCTGGTTCCTGCATCAATCTCTGTTTCAAAAATCTTGCATACCCTGCCCTTGCCACCGATAAAACCTGTACCTCTCATAAGCACCTGTTTGATATACTCACCTGGTACTGTTGCAGACTTTTTGGGATTCAGGTAATTGTATTTACCTGCTAATGCAGCTTTTCTGTCCTGCTCGAACTGACGCATAAACTGATTATTGTTTTCATCCTCAGTATGAATGGTGCCAATGCTTGCCTGCCCATTCTGGTCGAAAAAAAAGGAAGCCTGCGTATATTCGGCTTCCTTACTAACACCCAATGAATTGATTTCATCAAGTTCCCTATTCAGTTCTGTATCATCTGATTCTAGTGGAATCGCATCACTATCTGATTCAGTACCACTTCCTCTGCCTGCATCTTCGCCTGCTCTCTTATCTTCCACATCTCCATTGTCGATGACGGATTCTGTGGCTTGTGCTTCGCCAGATACTGCATCTCCAGCTGGTCGTACAGCTGGTTCGCTTCCTCCTCTACCGCTGACATCTTCTCGTACATCTTCCCGAATCTCATCAGCGTCTTGTATCTTGCCGGCTCGTTCTCCTTTAGATAGTTCATCGCCATCCTTCCGTATTTGCCCAGCTTCGTGAGATCCTCCGTCTCGTCCGGCATCTCTATCTGCGGATAAAGCAGTCCGTCCACTTCCTTGTAAGTCATTTCTTCTAACATATCCAATTCTCCTTTCGCTCTCGATTGCCTTTAAGTTACGACTAAATTCTCTAAGAACACTACAGGAGACATCGCATACAATGGAACCAAGACGGTAAATGATCTCTTCGTCTTTGATATTTACGATCTGACTAAAATCCTGTTCTTGCACAGATAAGTCAAATCCGCATCTCGTCCCTACAGCATACATGACACTTGTATATACAAGCTGCTCCATGTCCATTTCCTGCTGTAAGCCATTGCGTTTCTTACTTTCTTCCTTTATCACACTACCTGATAGCTGCATAAGCTCGGTCATTCGGTCTCCGAACTCTTCTTTTATTATAAGCCAAACATCTGTTCCTGTAAACTGTTTTAATATATTTTTTAGAGACTCCCTGTCGCTGTTATCGTACTGCTCAATCTGACCTTCTGACACAAGAAAATCCAGATAATCCTTAAGATTTTCTCCCTCAAGGTCCCATGTCAGTTTGACATTTTTCCCTCCGGTATCACTGATATCAAAGATATACCTCATGCGTGGATTCAGTGCCCTCGACGGGAAGATAGCGCAGCCTTTCGCACCACGCTTTACATATCTTCCCACCTTTTTCCAGGTATCATAATCTGCCATGAGTGTGCTTTTTTCCGGAGGTCTCTGAGCTGTTACCATAACGATATTGTCAAATTCATAGCGGTATAACTGACCTGCGACCTTTAACACATCCTTCCAGTTCTTTTCTGATCTTGTGATGTTACCAATCTCAGAATCGTATATCGCTTTGACCTTCATATCAACGCCCATACCTTTGTCCTCCTCTACTTAAACATCTCTGCAAACGATCCCTTAAATAGCTTTAACTCATCCTTATCCAGCTCGATTGCAAATTCATTGTCGATTGCCTGTTTTTCGCATTTTTCCTTTTTCTTTGCAATCTTACGCACCACACGAAGAAGCACATAGCACTCCTTTGACTTTGCAATGCTCTGTTTAAAAGTCAGCCCATCCTCATCGACTGACTTCTGTGTCTGATAGATAATCTCTTTTAACTTATCATTGATACCATCTACTTCCTCAAGGGAAATAATAACGGATGCCTTAGAAGCACCCGATCTGTCCCACTCCTTATGAAGTTCCTTTACTAAAAACTCCATGTTCTTAATTACTGTTGTTGAATCACTTTTCATCTTGCTTTTCCTCCGTTTTCTTTTAATGAAGAAGGGAGCTGACCTTCGCTGATAGGCGCAAAATCAACTCCCTTCATGTCCTCTGCTCCAAGGACTATCTGCTCTGCATAATACATATCCATTGCCTTATTGATGGCATCGTCAAGCGACTCTGCCTTTACTTTCTGTACTCGTGAAAGCACTTCTTTTATCTCAACATTAAATTCCTGTTCCATATGATATCGCCTCCTGTAAAAATCTCATCACCGGCTCTTTTCTTCCTTTACCTGTCTTTCCTTAAAGCCTTCATCGTACTTTCCATCTTCCAGCCTGTCGTAAAAACAGTCCTCTTCAATCGTTCCAAAATCCTCATACATCTGGTGAAGGAAGTCATTCTGCAGCTTCTTTGGTACATCATCATCCTTTGACATATCCTGATAAAAATAGAACTTCTGCTTTAGCTTTGCCCTGTAATCATAGATATCCTCTATCTTTTCCGGTGTGCCATACTCCCTCTTGTATGCCTTGAAATTTGTAGTTGAAAGTGTGGAACCTAGATAAATGCCATGCTCCCACGATACCCCGATTGTGGTATTGTCCTTTGTAGGCTTCTCATCCTTCGGATAACGCTTATACTCTGTCGCACCAAGGGCGATTGTAAGGGAACCTGACTTCATATCCATCACCACAAGATTCCTTGGTGATAATGCTTCAAGCACCATGTAATCATGGTCATTGAAGTTATGAAATGTCTGTCCCCTTTCAAATGAGCGGTTCTCCATTTCATAATGCAGGTTAAAATCATCCACCCAGCCCTTATCGGTCATTCCAATCTCCTTAAGCTTTGCAACACATTCAGAAGAACTGGCTTCTTTATCAAACCGAAATTCTTTGGAATCGTTATAAAATCCCTGAAGAAAATGTCCCAGCTGAATATCATCCAGACAGAATCTCGCAGATACAGTTACATTTGCTGCCCTGTAATACTCTGTGAAGTTATCTGCTTCACCAAGTGTCCTTCCAAGCTGCAACAAATTTTCTGCAAGCTCTGACATGTCATCAATTGCTATAAAACTCTTATAATCATCCAGAGTCATCAGCATATTTGTCTCTGTTCCCCTGTCGTTTTCTGTTACCAGTATCATATCTTTTAAATCCATTCTTACCTCCAGTCTCAGAGAGGGACTATGCCCTCTCTGCAAATTTCCTGTTATGGTCTTCCTATCACAACAATCTTTCCTATGCTTGCCACATCCCTGTAGACCACACCAAGACTTTCATTAAGTGCCTCTACCACCTTGCCATTTCCGACATATACTGCCACATGGCTGATGTTCTTATATCTTCCATTGCTTGTAAAACTGTAAAAGATAAGGTCTCCCGGCTGTAACTCATCAAAGGAGACAGTCTTTCCGGCTTCATCAAGTCCCTGTGCCTCCGCTGCCGCTGTGGTTGCACCGCCATAACTAATATCCACGCCTGCATCCTTCCATGAATAATAGGCTAAGGAACTGCAGTCATAATAGTTACCGCTGTCTCTTAAATCCTGACTATAAGGAAAACCAACTCTGTGTAGTGCATAGGAGCAGACTGTTTTCTGCCTGCTGTCTGTAATTTCGTTTAGGATGGCATTGATTTCATCCTCAGTCATGGAGCTTACTCCCGGACTTCCGCCTCCGCCGCCACTTCCGCTTCCGGCATATCCAAGCTGTCCCATAAACTCCGGACTCATGATCTGCTCAAGCATTTCCACCTGATCAGAATTAAATCCATAGACCGAAATCATATCTCTGTACGATTTCAGTGTGACATTCACATACAGAACCGACTTCGTGACAGTAGTTACATTACCGTCTGCATCTGTTTCTTCCACATCCTTTGTTCCTGTGCTTGTGGTGTATGAACACATATCATTTACAACTGCCTGCAGCCAGCCTTTTGAAGTATCATTCATGACTGTTGCAGTATCTCCGACACCATGCTTGACCATATAGACAGCCATGATGTCATAGTAATTGCTTGGGTTTTCTTCCATACCTTCATAGTCCACATATACAAGCTCTCCAAGATCATATCCGGTATGCTCATTAACCTTCGTGTTCACATCCCGGTTAAACTCCTGCACATAAGCACTCGTTACTGTCTGCACGGTATCTCCTGATTCAAGTGGTGGCAGAAATAAAGCAAATGGTGAATTGTAAAGGATTGCTATCACCGCTATAACCGGAACCGCAATCATGGCAACTACAAGAACAAGTAATAAAAGCACCAATCCACCAATCGGTGCCGCTGCCTTTACCCAGGTAATCGCTTTTCGCACAATCAGATCCTTTACCAGCTTTGCCACGCTGTCTGTCTGATTCTCCTGTGCTTTCATCTTATCCAGAAAGAATTTTATCTTCCTGCTCCGGTTGGTCATTTTTTCATCCTTGACCTCTATGGACACACCTGCAGCATATCCGGCTGCCATGCCGATTGCAGTACCAACTCCCGGTGCAACCGCTGTTCCTGCCGCTGTAGCAGCTGCCTTTGTCGCAGTTTTCGTTGCAACCTTGGCAGTTGTCTTGGCGGTTTCTTTTGCTGTCTCTTTAGCTACCGCCTTAGCAGTATCTTTGGCAGCTTTCTTTGCTGTCTTTTTTGCCAGCTTCTTTCCTGCCTCTACCTTCTTGATACGCTTCTTTGCCTCGGCTGCCGCCTTTTTCCTGAAAAGTGCAGCACCCTTAGAAGCAGTTCCGGTAACAGGTTGGCTTGCTTCATATGCAAGATATGCTGCCTGCGATACCTCATGCCCGCCTTCCACCTGCTCCGTTACTGCCCCGGCTGCAAGTACACCTGTTCTTCCTGCAATGTGAAGATTGGTGTTCTTAGTCTTGATGGAAGTGTTTGATTCTCTATAGTTTCGCTTAAATCTTGATAATCCCTTATTCTTCGACTCTGACTGATGAATGGTACTCTTGCGATAGGACTTCTTTCTATCCGTATCAGTTACCTTTGCACCAGCTGTCTTAGAACCTCTCTCTACTGTATAGATGTTACTCCCCTTAATCTTGGCTCCCTTCGGTTCGTGGGCATGAATCTTGGCTTTCTCCTTGGTGTGAATGACCATCGGCTTGTCATCCACCTTTCTAATTTTCAATTTTCTCACCTCCTACTTTGAAAAATAAAATAAGCCGCTAGGGAGCAAAAATTACTCCTTAACGGCTATGTAAAATCATTCAATATTCAATTATTAAAAGCAACATAAAACTGAAAGTTTCACTTTTATTATTGTTTTTTGTTTGAAACTATACTGCCGATTACCTGAACAATTAGAGCCATTCCTAAACCAACTACGCCGCCTGCTAAAATAATCATAATAATTTCATCATAATTAAATCGGTTTGCAGCAAAAGACCATATTCCTGCTATGGTTGCAAATATTAAAACAAACCCCCAGTACAACGTCTTAACAGTCTTTCTATTCGTTGTTGATACTGGTTCTATTCCTTTAAGAATATAATCCGTTGTGACTTCAAAAAGTTCGCTCATAGCGATTACTTTTTCTAATTCTGGTGTGCTTTGTTCACTTTCCCATTTTGATACAGCCTGTCTTGATACACCAACCTTATCAGCAAGTTCCTCCTGCGAATATCCTTTTTGTTTTCGTAAATATTGTATTCTGTCTGCTATATTCATTGTCAGTTCTCCTTTCCTTTTGACAAAATCATAGCATCTTTTATAGTTGCATTACCACCACCTATGCTTGGAAATGTGTCAACCAACGGTTTCAATCAAGTTTTTCAGTTCAAAAATGTATTAAGAAATTCGGGAAATTCAAAGCTTCACGTGTTCCAGACTCACCAGAAGTCTGGAATTTTTGTTATTCTACGATACCTTCAATATAGCTGTAATCAATATTTCCCTTTGTAACAGAATAGAAAAATGGATCTTTTCTAATTGTATCATCTGAATTGATAATAAAATTATTCCAATCGCCTGCCTCGTTGCCATCAGACAAATAAATAGTAACTTTAAAACTATATCCCATATAACCCAAAGATGGCTTTGACCGCTTTACTTCGACACCATTCAAATTTTCGACAATATGCTGAATCTGCTCTTTGTCGGTAATATGTGTTGCGTTTCCGCTATTGCCATTGAAAACAACTATTTCCATGACCTCATTAGGGTCTAAGTCCATCAAGTCGAGTGGAATATTAAACCATACAACAATGCCCATCAAAAGAATTATCACAACAGACAGCAATATGATGATTTTCTTTTTCATATCAGCTCAACTCCTTTGTCAACTTCAAAGCTTCGCGAGCTTTGTACTTTCTTTAATTTTCTCAGTATTACTGAAAGTTTCAAGTGGAAATTATCAAATCAATTTTTTCGCATTATCTGCATTCAATTCAACATATCCACATTTTGGACATACATAACATGAAACAGTACTATTCTTTTCATTCTCAAAGATACCGTTTTTCTTATTAGTTAAATAAACAACCGTACCTACTGCATCTCCTTTTAATTTTGCTTTAATCATTTCCTCTTTACATCTTAAACAATCCATCTTTATTCCTCCATAAACTTCAAATTTTCTTTTCCCTAATAATTACAAATATTCCTTGGAAATTGCTTCCACACCATACATTTCCATAAATGCATCCAGGTCCGCTGCATCCCCAATCAACATATTCTCGTCAAAGTGTACGATATGCATATCTTAAAATCCAGCCACATGTTCTCCGGTACAAATGATACATTTTAGAACTGCTTCCTTATTTATTTTTCATATCGAATCTTATATGCTTTTTTCTTTAAAATAGGGAATATCTAATTTATTATCATCAAGGTCGGACATTCATCCGACCTCTTGATTATACTATAGATTCTATAAAAATTCATCTGTTATCACTGCAGCATTGCTTCTTTTTTCTTCTGTTCCGCAATCTTCTCATGAATGTTGGTATTATACAGCCTGTACAAATCTGTATCCTTACTAATCTGATTATCAAACGGAATCACCACCGAGCCACACTTGATAAGTCCCATTCCCGATGCAGTATTGGTTACGAATCTTAGCTGTGCCTCTGATACCCCGATAACTTCCGCCATCTTGGAACTGTCTGTATTCGCCTGTTTTAAGAGTGCCACAAACTCAGAGTTTGCAAGCATTGTGGTTGCTGTATAGTTCTGCAACAGATCGACGACATTCTGCGTGATACCGGTACAAAGTCCTCCCTGCTTTCTTACTTTCTTCCAGAGCTGCTGCAGATATTTTGCAGAATACTCGGAATTAAGCAGGACGTGAAACTCATCAATATAGAGCCATGTTGCCTTGCCTCTCTTGCCATTCTCAACAATCCTGTTCTGAATAGACTCCATCATGACAAGCATTGTGATAGGACTAAGCTCCGTACCTAAGTCCCTGATGCCATATACTGTGAATCTGTTATCCACATCCACATTTGTCTGATGATTGAAGATATTTAGGGAACCATTTACGAAAAGCTCTAGTGACAGTGCAATGTCCTTTGCCTCGTCCTCCGGCTGTGCCATAAGGATATCGTAAAAATCACTCATCACCGGGATATACTTCTCTTTGCTCCTTGCAATGTCGATATACAGCTTTCTCACACAACGATCAATGATTGACTTCTGTCTTGAATTTAAGCTGTCCCCAATACACTGCTCACAAAGTCCAAGCATAAACTCGCCCTTTTCTCTAACCATTCCTTTGGAATCATTCGGATCAAGGCTCCATACATCCATCTCCAGCGGATTCACATAGTTATCCGTGTAAGTGGACATATTTACCACTGTTCCACCATAGGTCTCAGCAATATCAAAGTATTCGTTCATTGGATCTATGACGATTATCTCATCATCTCCCGACAAGAATACGCTGCCCATTTCCATCTTACAGAAGAAGGATTTACCGGAACCCGGCACTCCGAAAACGAAGCCATTTCCGTTTATCAGCTTCTTTCTGTTACCGATATTCACATTCTTGCTGATCTGGTTGATACCATAGTAATTGCCCGTGCTGTCATTAAGCTCCTGCACATTGAATGGCATAAGCACCGCAAGTGACTGGGTAAGAAGGGTACGCATTGTCTCCACCTGTCTTACACCAATCGGAAGCGCTGTGTTGAGTGCCTCCCTCTGCTTTAAGTAGTGTGTATCAATCGTGCAGCTGTTACGCTTTCCGATAGTCTCCACAGTCTCACATACACTCTCAAGCTCCTTCTTGCTTTCTGCCATAAGAATAATGGTAACTCCTACGAAAAAAAGACACTGGTCATTCTCACGGACATCATCCATGATTTCCTCAATCTCCTTTTTCTCCGTTCTCTTGGCATATGAAATTTCCGTAGAAAAGTCGTTATTCTTATTACGGACTCTCTGCTGCTTAATGATATCCGACTCAATGCCAAGGTATTTCTTCTGAAGCACCTTTGTAGTCAGATCCTTGGGAACAGGCACCACATCAATGCTCGTGATGGAATGAACCGGAAGTGAAGTAATCTCATTGATGAATCTGTCGGATAAACTGCTCGGATACTTTTTGATGAAAAGTGCCTTGCAGAATTTACTCTCATCCTCAAAATGGTCCGGGAAATATTTCACCATCCCATTGCACAGATCATTTCTAAAATCTGCCCCGACCTTCTTTGCCTTTTTGATATCAAAATCAAAGCTGCCCTCATCTCCAAGATGATAATAGTCATAGAGCACTTTCAGTCTCTCATTTCCATTAAGCGGTACAATCTCCGCACCAAGCTCAATGAAAGCCTTGTGTATCGTTGCCTCAAGGGTTGCAAACTGTGCCTTTGCCTCCTCAAAGTTCTTTCTCTCTATCGTGATCGTCAGGTATCTCTCCTGCTCAATCCCCTGTCTGCCCTCAATAATCTTCTCCTCAATGATGTCATTGTAGATACTTCTATAATTATTGAAGCCATCGTTTTTCTCAGCAATCAGAACCTTGTCACGGAGTTCATCCATGTTTTTGTTCTTATTGTTGATCGTAATCTTATAATTACAGTCCAGCGAATTTAAGAACTTACAGTATCTCTCGAAAATACCGATCTGCTCATCCTCGGTTGCTGTCGTGTAATTGATGTCCTGAAAGCGGTAGCATTTGGAATACTTATTTTTGCTTACTTCAAAAATGCCGTTTTCAGCCACCGCCATAATCTCTATGGTTTCCTGAATGGATTTAGGTGTCTTATACAAAGGCTCGCTCGCCTTCTTTAATAACTTAAATCCGTCTGTAAATAAACCCATGTCTCTAACCTCGCTTTCTTATAATGAAAGCCCGCCGGGAACTTCACCCTGCGGGCTGTGTTCCCGACCTTGCGGTCAGATACTATTTGTTTCTAATGCATAGTCTTATATGCTGCAATGCCTGCTACTGCCGCCACAATGACTGTGACAAGTCCAAGCAGCATGTTTCTCGTCTTTTTCTTCATTGCTTCAAACTCCTCCTGCTTCTTTACAGCTGAATCAGCTGTTACAGTCTCCGGTTCAGCCTTTCTGCCTTTCTTCTTTACCTGTTCATTCTGCTCTGCTTCTAACTTCTTTATTGCAGGCTCTCCCTCTGTTGATACATAGGTAAGTGCCCTGTTGCCAAACATAAAATGCAGTTTCTTTCCCATATACTCGTAGAAATTCATCCCATTAAAGGAATAGAATCCGCCAAGAGCAATCGGTGCCACACAGGGAATTGCCACATAAGCAGAACCCGTAAGACCGATATACTTGTAAAGAAGAAGGACGATACCGCCACCAACAACTACGCTTGCAATGGAAAATATAAGCTGCCTTGCAGTAAGTCCCATTGCAACCGATTCCTGATAGCGGTCAATATCCTTGTTTACTTCGATTACCATTGTCCCTGCCTCCTATCTTGATAAATCCTTTGTCTCTGGCTTTCTTGTCATTCCGATATTTGCCTCATACTTATCCATTCCATCCGGACACAGTTCTCTAAGCTTATCTACATTGAACAGATAAAGCGGATATTCGCAGAAACCGCTCCTTTGCGTGAATCCTGTAAACTCTCCAATGTCATTGTCTGTAATAAACTTTTCAATATCCGGCATGTCATTCACATTCAGATATCCGCAGTAATTTGGTGCTGCAACCGACAAATTCACAGTCACATCCCCAAAAGGTTCCTCATATCCATCTTCATTACACATAAGACCAATAAACATTGCCCTGTTATTCATATACTGCTGGATATCAAATGTCACCTGCGTTTCTCCGGTTATACTTGAATTATAAGTAACCTGTTTCTTTTCATTATCCATTTCTGCCTCCTTCTATAATCCAAATGCCTTGCTTGTAAGTGTCTGTGCACCCTTCACGCTTCCAACAGTCATTGCTATCGTAAATGTCATTTCACACAGATATATAAGCGTCTGTGCCCAGTCAGCATAACTTCCTGTAAATGCCGGAAGTCCTGCGTTGATAAATGCATTACATACCACAATCGCAAGTGCCATCGTTACTGCCTCAAATACACACGAAAGAAAATATTTGCAGTAGGTAGCCATTGTATGACTGACCATTCTGTTTCCTGCCATTGTGGAGCATGCAATCGCACCAAGCGGCACAATAATCAGTATCTTTAAGAACCTGAAATACACTGTGTAAATGATAAAGAATCCACAGATAATAATGATGATTGCAAGCAAAGCTGTAAGTATCAGCATTACCAGACTCTCACCAAATCCGAGTCCCTTAATGATGTCTGCCTGTGTACTGTCAATGGCAAGCTGCGTCGTTGTCCCGGCAGATATAAGTCCCACCAGATTTCCTATGGAAGTAAAAAATGCTTTCATAATCGTGACATTATTTGCAACAAACCATTCTGCAAGTCCCAGTCGGATAAGCATACGCAGGATTGATTCAAACCTCATCTCATCTTTTACATCTATGCTTTCCGAGCAGAAACCGATAACAAAGAACAGCACAACGAGGGATGAGCCGACCGCTACAAAGACCGGCTCAATACCCTCAATGACTGCCCAGGGACCTCCGCCCTTGAAACTGACCGGTGACTGTCCAAGCATTGCAAAGACCAGGGATATCTGATTGTTCCAAAACCCAAACACTGCCTCAAGAAGTGCAAGGATCTTGTCTCCAAGCTTAAAAATATCCATACTTGTTGTTCACCTCTTTCCTTTTACTAAAAGGGAAAATGCATTTCCCCAATCTTAGAAGCCTAAGAATGTCAGAACTGTTGAAATACCAGCCATCATGACACCTGCTACAATTCCTTTCAGAGCGGAGTTCATAGTAGATGAATCCTGCTGCTGGTAGGCTTGTGCGAACTCCATGACATTCTTTGCAAGAATGATGACACCGACCGCACCAATGACTGCAATGATAAGTGTCTTTAAATTCTCAAGCGGCTGTGTTACTGCGGAAGTATCTCCTGCTGCAAAACAAGTAGTGCTCATAAGCATTACTCCCATAAGTGCTCCGGATAATGCCGGAACGAATCTCTTTTTAAAGTGAATGAATCTGCTCATCATGCCTTTCTCCTCCATCTGATTGTTGTTAGTTGTAATAATCTGTTCTTTTCTCATGTTGTTTTGTCTCCTTTTCGATAAAAAAATAAGCCAGCAGGGATAATCCCTAACTGGCTGTTAAAAGTTACTCTATATGATCAGGCAATGCCTGTTGTAATGATTAAATCGGGCTTTTCCCGATGTGGTATGCTTCAACCACCTCCTTTCAAGGCGCAAAAAAGCACCTTAACCATATTGGCTAAAGTGCTTTTATTAGTTCATTATTAAATTGTGTGTGAATCAGACAAACTTGAATTTTTCTTGTTAATTATTTTTTTGATTGTGGCGTTTCTTATTCCACAGTGAACCTACCAACATACCGATTGCAGAGATTATTGCTCCGGCTACAATCATTCCCAAGTCAGGGGCATTCAGTTTGTAAAAAGCAATGTTGTTTGCCATTTTGAATGTGCCATATTCAGCAAGCATATACATTACGCCAAAGAAAAGAGTGAATGCCCATTTTCCTTTTCCCCAAAAGTTATTTTTACCAATAACAATAGACACAATAAATGTGGATATAGGAAGAATAAACCAAAGAAACATCAAACTGTAACCCATAGCGTCACTTCCACTTGTAAAAAACCAGAACACTATCATTGCAAACGCCCAAATCAAGAGATAGGAGAGAATCGTAATAATCTTGTTTCTGTTGGCATTGCTTTTCACAACATTCGTACTTTCTGCAAGATAATCATAATAGCTTTTCATTTTTTGTTCTCCTTTCAATAGATAGTCAAGAGAGACATCGTAGCATTCGCTCATTTTAATGACGCTGATAATATCTGGATAGGATTTTTCATTTTCCCAATTTGAGATGGTCTGACGACTCACACCCAACAATTCGGCAACCTGTTCTTGCGTCAGCTTTTTTTCAATTCGGGCTGCCTTGATTTTGCATCCAATATCATGCTCCATGCCACTATACCTCCTTGCACTTTTATTGTAGGAAAAACACTCACTATTGTCTACAAAATAGCTTTGACATCACTTATTATGCGTGTCAAAATCCTTTTACATCTGCCAAATTCCGGTTTGTAAAACATATTCATTTCACATAGGCACAGTATACCACATTTCCTGTGCCTATGCGATAACATTTACTGCTTCTTTCTGTATGAACTCATCTTCTCCACAGTAACCTCCGGATAAAAGTAAGTAAGAATCGTTGCTTTGGGAACACCTGCAGCCAGTGCTTTCTTCACCTCTTCTTTCTGCTCCGGCGTATATGACCAGTGCAGCATTCGATTTGTGATTGTATCCTCCCACTTAGGCTTTTCCCTCTCAGGATTCCTTACAGGCTTAGCACCAACACTTCCACTAGAAGCGTTAGCACTTTCTGAAGCATCTGACTTCTGTGATTCATCAACATACTCAAGCTCATTTGCCTGTTCTCTGTCTATCTTTGCTTTCTGTTCTGCTTCATCCTGCATGGAGAATCTTCTGCTTAATTCCGCATCACCAAGCATCATAAACTGCTCATAGGTAAGAGTGTCTATATACACATTCTCGCCCTTATCCTTCAGTTTTTCATAATACTTAACCGCCTTGTCTGAAAGAATCTCAAATGGCGGACCGATAAGATTATCTGCTCCCCTTATCTGATGAACATAAGGCTCTCCCTTGCCATCTGCTGTCTGGTTAAACATCGGATGATTGAATGGTATGAACTTATTGTCCATGATTGGATCAAATCCACGGATAAAGATAATACACTTTTTGTTATCCAGCTTTCTGACCTCATCGGGTGTAAACAGTTCTCTTCCTAACACATCATAATTCCTTGAAGAGCTTCCCTGTCTGCCCTTTGTCTCTCCGCTTGACTTCTTATCAATCGTACCTTTTCCAAGCAACTCCGACACATACTTATGCGTACTCTGCTCGTTTCCACCGAGATAGATAAACGTATCACAGTTGCCGGGAATTGTCTCCCAGGTATCTTTGAAAAGTGCCTTTAACTGGGCAAAGTTCTGAATGATGATGATACTTGAAATCTCACGGCTTCGCATTGTCGATAACAGCGAACAGAAATCATCGGGCAATGCGACATTCGCAAATTCATCTAACATAAAAGTCACATGGATTGGCAGTCTGCCACCACAGTTAAAGTCTGCCTGATAGTACAATTCCTGAAATATCTGCGTATATAACATACCGATAATAAAGTTATAGGATTTATCACTATCCGGGATTACACAAAACAGTGCTGTCTTTGTCTCCCCATCCCCATTTACTCCAATACCGATATCGGACAGATTAAGCTCATCCTTGGAGAGCAATCGTAAAACCTGCTTATTCTCAAGAAATGCAAGTCTTGAGTTGGCACTGATGATAATGGAACGGACGGTATCTCCTGCACCTCTCATACATTTGTTGTACTGCTTGACTGCCGGATGATTTGCTCCAAGTGGGGAACTCTCCTCTAAAAACTTCATACGCACATCCAGCTTTGATGCCTTCCCCTGCTCTGTAACCTCTGCCTCTCCAAGAAGCTTCAGTACTGTCTCGAAGTTTCTCTTTGCCGGCTGTACCTCCAGCCACACATAATAAAAGATAGACTGTAAGAACAATCCTTCCGCTTTTTCCCAGAACGGATCACTTGGTGTCGCTCCCTTTGGTGTCGTATTGCTGATAAGGTTTGTAATCAGCTTGACCACATCTGTTTCCTCTCTGATATAGGAAAACGGATTGTAACAGTCTGATTTATCCATCTCTAACAGATTTATGACTTTCACATTGTATCCGTTATTCTTTAGCATCTGACCGCAGCTTCTAAGGATTTCTCCCTTTGGATCAGTACAGATAAAAGAACAGTTATGCGGCATCTGCATAAGATTCGGCTTTACTTCATAAAATGTTTTTCCTGCTCCGGAACCACCACAGATAAGTATATTTCCATTGAGCTTGAGTCTCCTGAAATCAAGCGACATCTTCACATTCTGGCTGAGTATCCGATTGAAATTCTCATCCTTATCTGCAAGAATCTTATTGACCTGCTTCGGATTTTCAAATCTTGCCGTACCAAATTCTTTGCCGGGCATATAATTTCTCTGACTGGTGTAATACATGACAATAGCCATCGCATAGATACCTAATGCAATGGCTACTGCTTTTACTGTATTGGAATTGTAATAATTGGCAAAGGGAATTGCACATATATCATTGAATCTGTCCATAAATTCATTGAAGGCAATCCCTTTTGTCCACGCACCATTTATCAGATAACCAAGATACCCGGATAACACTGCACCCACAATAATGAATATCAGTGACGGCTTTTTCTTTGTTGTCTGCATAGGCTGCTACCTCGCTTTCTTTGTGGTAACAGTTTTCTTCTGTGTGGTCTTTTTCTGCTGCTTCTGCACTTTCTCGTAACGCTCCCTGACAGATGACTCCACCTTGTCGTAGTGAGTATAAAGCTCGGTTCCTTTCTGAGTTGTCACCACACGATTCTGCTCATCGTAGAGCTTATAATCCTTGTTTGAATCAAGGAAGGTAAGCATTGTCTTTCCACCATGAATCTCCATGATGTTTTCCTTACGGAGCCATACATATTTTGCCTCTTCTCCCCATGTGCCGGGAACTCTGGTCTTAACAGCATGGTCATTCTCTTCGATAATCAGCTTCTTGCTGATAGTCACATCTGACAGGTTCGCATTCTTTGATGCTGCAACTGCCCTCATTCTCTCAGCAAGGTCCTGATAACCTCTGACACGATTGATAAATGCATCCTTGTCCATCATTACTGTATGGGTGCCATCTTCATTCTTGCTGCCAAGCACACCGATTGTCTCAAGCTGTCTGATAACACTTTCAGCCTGCTCACCATTGATACTGAAATTCTCCTTGACCTGATCCACACTGATAGCTTTCTTTTCCATTGCAAACATTCCGACCTTCTCAATCAGCCCGTCAATGGCGGAATTAACCTTATCACCTTCTATCGTGTGGCTTTTCTCGTTTCCCTGCTGTTTCTTCAAAAAATCCATCAGCTTGCCAAGGGATTTTTCATCTCCATTCTTCAGATAATCGTCAAATGTGGCAATCTTACCAAACTTGAGCTTCTGTATCATCATATTCACACGTGGAACTGCCTCAGTGTGGAAGATAACCTCACTCAATCCGTCTTTCCTGTTACAGTCCGGAAGTACCGAATATAGGATTCCATACTTCTTTGCCATCTTTTCAACTTTTTTCATATCTTCGGTATTAAACTGTAACACCTGTAAATCGCCACCCTTTAAGAGCAGCTTTCTCATGGATGTCTTGCCTAGTGACTTTTCATAATCAAGCATCCCTTTTAAGAAATCTATTGCCTTCTGCATGGCAGCTATTCCACCACTTCCTACCTTCATGGCAATCTCAATGCCATCATAAGCAACACGGATGATCTGCACCGCTTCCTGAATTTCCTCTGCCATTATCGCACCTCCACTTTTTCTCTGACTGTTGTTTTAAGTGTTTCTGTCTCTGTAGTACGGATTTCCTCGGCTGATACATCAATACCATAAGCAGTCAAAATATCTGCCAGATGATTGATTGCTTTCTCCTCCTCGATACGGTACATTTCAAGTGCCACAAGCAGGTTTTCCACCTGTTCCACCCATGCAGGCTTCATATCATATTTAGCTCTGTATGTGACCATAATCTCGTCCGACTCAGCCTTATCCGCCGAATGTCCCAAAGCTTCAATAAGACAAATCGTATCTTCCTTGCTGCCGCTTCTGAATGCGAACTGAACAACAAAGTTTTTCTCTTCCTCTGTAAACTGATGCTCCACACCATTCATCTCTGTTACTGCTTCATTTACTACTGCTAAATTCATAAGTTCCTCCTAATCTGCCATGCTGTTTTCAAGCACAGCAATCTCAATGATCTCCTTCATCTTTTCCGCTGAAATGTTGTTGTTTATAAGTTCTACAAGCTGTGACTCAGTAAGTCCCTTTTCTATTGCACTCTTAATCTGCACAAGCTGCGCCGGAACAAGGTCTCCTGTTGCTACAAGTCTGACGATGTCTGCTCTTGACCTTTTCTTAAAGGAAAGTCTTGCAAAAAGGCTCGCCACTCCGCTGTTGCTGCTCTTTCTCACACTTCGCTCGATCGGAAGTCTCTGCACCACATTTCCGGTTCCATCAACTACCGGAATCTGATAATAGACCGGAATACCATTTGCCACAGCCTGCATATTCTGCGGAACTGCAACTGTATCTACCATCTTTTTATCTGCCTGTGGTACGGACTGGCTTTCCTGCGGCTCTGCCTTACTTTCTGCCTCTTTCTTATTCTCTGTGGCAACACTTATGATCTTATCTTCCAATGACTCTATTCTGTCTCCCATACGCTTCATCTCCTTATCCTTTTTCTCAATATCATCCCTGAGTCTTGCAATCGTACTGCTTGCCTTATTCAGTTCATTCTGCTGACTGTTGATAAGAGCATCCTTATCCTGGTTCTCCTTGACCAGACGCTCCCTGACTTCCTCATCATCTTTGGAAGTTTCTATTTCAGAAAGCTTCTTATTCAGGGCATCATACCTTTCATTCTGGTGATTGATCTTTTCAACCACTTCATCCATCTGAGCTACAAGACTTTTCACATACTCTAAATCCTGTGGCATCTGCTCTTTGGCTTTATTAAGCTTTTCTAATACCACATCAAACATCCTGCGCATGTTTACTGCTGTATCATCTTTTTGGACTACCTCTCTGATTGCATCAATCGGCACACCTTTTTCATAGTAATCCAATGCTGTCTGCATCTTAGGTGCTGCCATCCTGCTATCTTTCAGCAGCGTTAACAACTCTTCTGATACACCCTTATGCAGACATTTTGATAACACCTTCATCTGCTCAATGTCATAACTTTTGTTAAGATACAGACCGATTTCATCATCAGTCAGTCCATATTCATAATCGCTTTTGACAAGAGCAATAACCTCACTGTCCATATGCTTATTACGAAGAATCTGTATCTTTCTCTCAATCGCCATTTCACTTAATGGCTCTCTTTTTTCTTCCATATATGCCTCCTAACCACTAAAAAAACAGCCTAACGTACCGGCTGTTCTTTTCTGTCTCTTATTGTTTCTTTGTCATACTGCTTCTCTTCTGCCGAAGCTGATACCGTAAGTTCCTTCCATATTGATCTTCCAAGATTAAGTTCCTTTGATACCGCCCGTTCTGCCTTACAGTCCTGTGCATACTTGCTCTCATATTTTTTTCTAAGACTCTCGACCTCTTCCACACTGTATCCCTGTGCCAGAAGCTCAGTGTTAAGCCTTTCCCATGCATTGTGCTCATCTTCAAAGAAGGTATCCCCACTCTGATAACACGATTCCGCATCATCAAGCCCCCGGATCTGTTCAGCCTTGTCAAAAATATCTTTGAATCTTTCCTTAGCCTTATAGGTCTTACTCTTTTCCTTTGATGCTTCTTTTTTCTTATCCGTCAGATTATCAAGTACCGATACAAGTTCTTCCGCACTCTCAATCTTATGCCTTACCAGAAATAGATACTGCTCCTGCAGCTTATGCATCTTTCGGATATCATCCTTATACTTCCATACCTGACTGTATGGCTTCTTTTTCAGCTTTCCAATCCGGTAAAGCTTTGCATAATATCTTTTCTGCAAGCCTGACATCTTCGCCCTGCGGTATCTTTTGACATAGCACTTTACTATCGCTGCCTGTTTTTCCTCATTCTGTGACTGGTAAAAAGATAAATCTTCCTTAGCAATACGCTCCACAATAGCTTCCTGTGAATAATTCTCGCCAAGAGTCTTACATCTTCTGAATCTTGTCATCCCCTGTGGTCTGACTGCCAGATACTTTCCCTGCTTGACCTCATATCCTTTTTCCGACAGCAGTTCCAGAAATCCTCTGAAATCATTTGCCTGTAAAATGCAGGCATCCAAATCTCTTTTTATCATATCTGCCCACACAAAGCTGCCTTCACGATATTCGCTCCAATCCTTATAATTCTCGTGCTGTTTCTCTTTGCTGCCAGCCTCCACATCTATAATGGAAAGACCATACTCCTGACACAGCTTATTGGTAATCGGCTGGATATACTTTGCCCAGTCACCTTTCTCGTAGCGATACTTTTTCCCATCCACAAAGCTTACACTGTTAAATACAATGTGTGAATGAACATGGTCTGTATTATCATGAACCACAAATACCGCTTCATAGGCATCGCCAAGATATTCTGCTACAAACTTCTGTGTTATCTCAAAAGCCCTGTCCGGTTCCACCTCATCCTCTTTGAAGGAAAGAATGATGTGATACCCCTGTCGCTTGTCTGTTTTTCCAAACTGCTTCTTTGTATCCATCATCTGTTCAAAAGCCATATCTGCCTGACAGTTAACAGCTCCCACAAGTCTTCCTCTCTGAGTTTTCTCAGGATTCATCACATAATCCAGTGCCCGTTTCAAATGCCTTGCATGAAAAGAATTCCCGCTGTCCTTCATGTGAAGTATCTTACTGATTGCCAATCTTTACCACCGCCTCGCTGACAGACTGATTCAGCTTTTTCATATATGCCACAAGCTGTTCCTTATCTTTCTTGGAATACAGCTGTGCATTGCTGTTAAATACAATCTGATTGATGTTAATGCCGATTCGGTTTATCTCATTGATAAGCTCTTTAAGAAGTTTCCTTACTTCTGGATAATCATTTGGTTTCTGACTGATTAGAAGCCTGATATATTCGGCTTCATTCATTCCATTTGCCTTTGCCTTATCAGAAAGTACCTTCGCTTCCTGTGGCATAAGTCTTAGTGTTTTCCTTATACAATGAACTTTATCCGCCATAGAATCACCTTCCTCTCTTACCCGTACTGTATTCTCTTACTCCTTCTGCTACTGTTACAGCAACTTTTTCCAGTTCTTTATTACCCAGCTGGGCAATAACCCTGTCTGCAAGCTCTGTGGCAACTTCTATAAGTTCCTTACCATAACAGGTTTTATCAAACAATCTGTCCAGTCTCTTTTCATCTGCTTTCAGACTTTCATACTTGCTCTGATACTCGTTATAGTCGTTAAAATCCTTTGGATCACTCCTGTGTGCTTCCGCATCAAGTATCAGTTCATAGTTCCATTCACAGACAATATCTATAACATCATCTATCGGGTATGGTTCAATTTCACCATTCTCCTCAGCTACATCCTGCCTGTACATCTTCCCATCTGAATCTATGCCAATGGCATAATCATGTCCTTCCATATAGTTAAGCAGAATTGCAGCATCTTCTATCGAAGGGTTTAGTAAGATATCAAATGTGTCTGCCCAGGCAATAAGTTCCTCTGGTTCTGCGATTATTGTAAGTTCTTTATCCATTGCTTTCCTGCACCTCCCTTATCCGTGTTTTGTATATCTCTTCCACCCACACGCCTGTCTGAATCTCTTAGGTTTACGGCTAGATACGCATTAGAGACATCTCTGTCCTAATGCCATCTAGTTAGGGAGAAAATCTCCCTAAAACCCTCTGTTTATGAAAGTGGGGGCGCTTTTTGCCCCCACTTTGCTACTTTGGGGGCGCTTTCTGCCCCCACTTTGTTATTTTGGGGGCGCTTTCTGCCCCCACTTTTATACTGTCTTTCATCTGGATTTTGTCGTGTCCGAATTGCGGGGGCGCTTTTTGCCCCCACTTTGACATTTTGGGGGCGCTTTCTGCCCCCACTTTGCTGTTTTGGGGGCGCTTTCTGCCCCCACACATCAAAATCCGATTTCTCATGCCCTGACTGGTTCATCTGCTCTCTGTTTCATCTGATTCAGATTAAGCTTTGCCGCCACAAGCCACTCGTTGTAATCCTTATATCCGGCTGGAGGCGGACAGTCTTCTACCTCATATCCAAGCTCATAATACTTTCTCATGAGTTCAGCTGCTGCTTTTCTCCCCGGCTCATCTCCATCAAGGCAGAACCGGATGGAAGTTATCTGCGGATGTTCCCGAAGAAATGTTTCAAGTGGTGCATCTGCAAGCATCCCAAGTGCCAGCTTATTTGATTCATAATCCGTGAAGATATCCACATAACTCATAAGGTCGATTGCAGCCTCAAATACTACAAGCTCTGTACTGTTCACATTTACTACATTAAATCCATAGTTCTTATCATTTCCTGTGACATCACACTTGAATGGCTTGCCCTGCTTATCAAACACTCCCCTCATACTTGCAAATCTTGTCACTCCATTTTTATCATTTCCCTTGAAAACAACATTGTGGTAATGCCTGCTCTCATAAATCAGTCCATCTTTTAAAAACAGATCTATGACAGCCCTGCTGATTCCTCTCTCCTGATTCAGATAGGAAATAAGATAGGAATTACCTCCTGCCGGTTCCGGTAGGACAAATGGCTTTTTCTCCTCTGCCTGCTTCTGCGCTACCTGATGAACAAGTGGCTGCTTTACAGGATTCTCGATTCTTCTGTATCCTGCAAAATCTAAAAGCCAGAACACAGCCTCTTTTACACTCATTCCACAGAATACCCGTAAGAAATCTATCTGTGATCCGCCATTGTTGCCTTTGTCAAACTGCCTTGACCATCTGTACCAATGGCTTCTGTTATAGATACGGATGGAATCCATCTCCTTTAAAGTGTGGTATTTGCCAATCCTCTTTACTGTATACCCAAGGCTTTCTGCCACTGCACACAGGTCAACACTCTTTGCTATGGTAAGCTCTTCATCCGTAAATCTTCCATCCATGCTCTCACCTTGCCTTTCCCTGTTCTGCTACAAGCGGTGACTTGATATCAAGTGTCCGGTAATCTGTGCTCAGGGTAATCTTAGGATTATCAATCATGCCTTTTTCCCTGAAACTGAAAAATTCACGATTGTCTCCACCGACTATGATATGGTCAATGAGCGGTATTCCCATCAGCTCACACAGCTTGTTCATGCGGTCTGTCATCATCGTGTCTGCCTTGCTTGGGAATACGTTCCCGGATGGATGACAATGGATTAACATCATGCTTGCGGCATTGCTTAAGATACTTGATTTAAACAGTTCTCTCGGATGTGCCATTGCCTCATTTAAAGAGCCAACACTTGCAAAATGCACATTGATAGGTTTTAAATCTGACCTTAGATTGACCACACACACTACTTCCCTGTCAAACTGGCACATACATTCTCCCATGACAGCAGCTATATCAGCTGGATTATTAAAGGTGTGCTCCGAATAAATCGGAGCATCCTTTACAAGTCTTACCGAAACCACATCAAGCTTGAAGTCATTCTTCTTTGGCATCAGACACCGCCTCCTCTCCAAACTCGACACGGATAACAAAGTCACCTTTCTGGCTGTTTATGAGAGCAATGAGTTCTTCCATTGTAAGTTCCTGCTCCATAACTGCCTCCTATCTGGACTTTTCCTTCGCATCATATACAAGGGGAGGTTCTGCAACGATACCATCAAGTCTCTTGTTCGGTGTATCAGTTGCAAGGGTAAGTTTTCTTAAATCCTTATCATAGTGATATACCTGATTGGAAAGTCTCTCGTCCAAAGACACCTCCTGCATATTTACCTCGACTACCATCTGTGCAAGCATCTCAGGGCTTCCCATATCTGAAGATACAGCAATAACCTCATGCACGCTCGAAGGGAGAATATAAAGGTCACTCTCTAAACTCTCTGCCAGCTCATGAAGCTCATTCTCATAAAGCATGGATGCTGCACCATTGATACCCTTTTCATTGGAAATCACCCACATTGTCTGTTCCGGTGGAATCTCAGCTATCATCATCTCTGCAATCTCCTGTGGCATCCCATCCCTTGCGAACATTTCTCTCATAATGTCATTCATGCTACGAACGACAGGTGGGAAGAGTCTTCTTGTGTTTTCCGCTGCACACTTAAAGAGCTGTTCCTCACTCATTCCAAGTCTTTTTGCAAATTCATTTGTAATTTTTGAACTCTGCACCGCATCCTTATCGGCACTGATAATTACCTTATACACAATAGAAAGATCCTGGAACTCTCTGTGAGGCACCTGTTCCAAAAATGTCTTGTTCTGCTCTGTATTGATGAGCTGGAATACAATCTTCTCGTTAGCATCCCTCATAATGCTGTCCACATCAACAACCGGAGCCTGCTCATATGCCCTTTCCATAAAGTCACATGCAGCCATAAGTGTTTCCTCAAGATCACCACAGTCCTGATACTTCTTATACATGTCATTGATATAAATCGTAGGCGAAATATTCCTGCCTTCCTCTCTTAAGATGATGCCATCAAGAGTCACATTCACCTTTTCCACGGGTTCTGCCACAAGCTCCATTCCTTTGAACTTCTCAGGCATATAATCCATAAACTTTTCTTTTACTACTTCCTTAAAAATCTCGTAATTCATCATATTACGGTTCCTCCTTAATCTAAATTGTCATACAAAATCCCTTCATCCTCGGGATTTTTGTGTTCTCTGTAACTGTTGTCTTCTTCGATTCCCATATCAAAAGTGGTATGAGATTTTCTTTTCTTTCTGTAATAATTCTTGAGAAACATGCACTTTCTACAGTCCTCACAGAATAATTCTTCCGGCGGAATGCCAAGTGCCTTTGCAATCCTGTTCAACGTTCCCGTCCTTGGAACTCTTGAACCATTTTCGTATTGGGCAATTCTTACATCACCTCTATTTTCAAAACCACTTTTCTCGCCCAGTTCCCTGAGTGTCATTTTTTGTCGTTTTCTGTAATATCTGATTCTTTCTCCTACCACTGTTTGTCCTCCAAATCAAAAAAAGCAGGGGAACATAAGTCACTGGCTTACATTCCCCGCAAGGTTAATTGTTACTGTTTATTCTTTTTCTTTCTTCCACGAAGTCCTACTCCAACACCTGTAATAAGTGCAAGTGCACCAATTCCAAGATAAAGAAGCGGATTTGCATTGTCGCCTGTCTGTGGAAGCTTAGGTTCTGTCGGTACATTGACAAGCTTAAGAGTTGTTACAACAACATCCGGTGCATTGTCATCGTATCGAAGAGTTACATCGTGAGCTGTCTCATCGAGGATATATCCGTCAGCTGCTTTTGTCTCAACTACTGTATAATGGATATCTTCCTTGAATGATCCATCCTCGTTGTAAGTACAGATAGGAAGCTCCTTGCTCTCTGCATGACCATTCTTGTCAGTAGTGAGTGTGTCAAGCACCTTTCCGTCCTTATCTCTTACTTCAAATACAACACCCTCGATCGGCTTTCCGGTTACTTTGTCAGTTTTCTCAATGACAATCTTTCCGACTGCCTGCTCGTCCTTCATGGATACCTTCTGGATTTCTGCAGTCTCCTTTACTTCAAAGGTTACATCACTTGCCACCTTATATCCATATGGTGCAGATTCCTCTCTGAGTGTGTACTTTCCGACAGGAAGTCTCTCAATCATATGAGTCTTTCCTGCTTCTGATGTCCAGCTCTCAACAAGCTTTCCATCAGCATCAATAACTGAAAGCTTTGCTCCAGGTAATTCTTTCTCGCCTGTGATATCAGTCTTTGAAATCTCTACCTTAATCGGTGCATTTTCAAATGCTGCCTCAAACTCGATAACCTTTACCTTATCTCCCTGATATGAAGCATCCACATCAAAAATCTTATCAGTCTTCACATAGCCCTTTGGTGCCTCAATCTCTTTGACATAATACTGTCCAAGTGGAAGGTCAGAAGTAAATGCTGCCTTTCCATCCTTGCCTGTTACTGTTCTCTCAATCTGTGTATCAGCTTTTACGATTACCTTGCCATCTTTGTTCACGATATCTTCTTTCGCAAATAAACCGAATACTGCTCCTTCAAGTGCTTCCTTAGTCTCTGAATCAGTCTTGGTTACAGTAATCTGCACTTTCTGACGCTCATTTGTCACATCCATTCCTGCAAATACAACCTTTGTGTTCTGGTCGATATAAGAAAGGTCTGCCTCAATCGGTGTATCATCTAATACAAATCCATCAATTGTCTTTGTCTCAACAAGATAATACTTGCCAAGTGGAAGGTCATCAATTCTTGCGATACCCTTATCATTTGTCACGATGGTTGCCACCTTGTCTCCTGCCTTATGATATACAGTATCAAGTCCGTCGGCACTTACGATATCCTCTTTTGCATATACATCAAAAGTTACTCCTGCAAGGCTGTCCTTGAAGAAATTGAAGATAAAGTCGTACCAGTAACCCTTCATAAGAGTAGTGTCTGTTACAAATTCACCGTCCTTATTGATGACAATGGAACCTGTAGGAACTTCATCCTTCATCTCTACATGCTGCACTTTGCCTGTATCCTCTACTGTAAACTGGATATCTGTTGCTTTAAGATATCCGTAAGGAGCAAATTCCTCACGAAGAGTGTAAGTCTCTCCAACTACAAGTCTCTTGATTACATGTGCTTCCTTAGCATCAGATGTCCATGTGTCTACCACATTACCATCCTTATCAAGTACAGTAAGTGTTGCACCTGTAAGCTCTGCACCGCTTGTGATATCTGTCTTTGTAAACTCAAAGGTTGTAGGAGTGTTTTTATACTCGCTGTTATATACAGCAGTCTTAACATCCTGTCCCTGATATTTTGTATCAAAGTTTACTGCTTCCTCATTTGTCACATATCCGGCAGGCTTTACAAGCTCCCTTGCAACATATTTTGCAAATGGATAATCCTTAACAAAAGCAATCTTTCCATTCTCATCAGATGTTGCCTTCTCAAGAAGTGTGCCTTTCTCGATAATTACCTTGCCATCTGCATTCTTGATATCCTCGTCTGCATAAAGACCAAATACTGCACCTGCAATTGGTGTATTATCTTCTGCATCAAGCTTAGTTACCGACATATCAAGCTTCTGTCTGTCATCTGAGAAAGTAAGGCTCTCCTTGATAACAGGTGTCTTATCATCCACATATGTGAATGTCACTTTCTGCTCATTCGGATTTAATATATATCCGTATGGAGCTTCCACTTCCACAACTCTGTACTGTCCAAGAGGAAGATTCTTAGCTACTGCCTTTCCATCCTTACCAGTTGTAAGAGTTGTCACAAGGTCTCCCTTGCTGTAATACTTAATACGGTTTCCGTCTGCATCCTTCTGGTTGTCTGCTGTGTAAATATCCTCGGCAGCATAAACTTTGAATTTTGCTCCGGCAAGTGAGCCTTCCTTATAATCAAACTCTTTCTCATATGAGCTTGCAAGGAATCCGCCCTTGAATCCGTCAAGTACCTCTCCCTTCTTTTCTACAGTCAGCTCTCCGACTGCAGGGGCATCGGAATATTCCACAGTAATGATTGCATCATTTGTATCACCATCTGTCTCAAATGCTGTGTCAGTATCAACAGAGATGTTGACATACTTATCATTTACAACATATCCGTATGGTGCAGATACTTCCTCAATGCGGTAGTTACCGATTTTCAGTGCCTCCGGTAAGATTAAATCTCCGTCCTCATCAGTAAAGAATGAAGTATGCTCTACCTTTGACGGATAAGTTGTGTACTGCTTCACATATTCGTTCTTATCAATATTGAAGATTTTAAACTCTGCATTTGGTACAAGTACTGTCTGCTTTGTATCAGAATCCTTCTTGATCACACGAAGCTTTGCAGTAAACTCCCTGTCAAGGAATACTCTCCATGTCTGAGGCTTGTCAGGATGATTCTCGCTGATTTTCACCTCAAATGGCTTGATTGTTTTCATGTTATGCGGAGTCTTTGACTCTACTACCACATAGGTTCCATAAGGAATTGCAATGGAAACTGCATGTCCCTTGTCATCGGATGTGATTGTTGTTGCTCCGTTTTCTCCGATTACTACAGGAGTAGCCTTGTCAAAGTCATAACTTCCATCTGCCTTTACAGGTAAAGATGATTTTAAGTAAGCTGTAAACTCTGCACCTGCCAATAAGCCTGCTTCAGTATCATCGCCATTGTCAGATACCTTGATAAGCTGGAATGGCTGCTTGATGACCTGCTCTGCTGAGGTTGTGCTTCTTGATACCTCTGCTACAAGGTCTCCCTCATAGTCGCATACTACATCGTGCTCCTCTTCGTCTAAGAGATACCCCTCTGATGGAGTGATTTCCTTTACATAATAGTTTCCAAGGTAAAGGTTATTGACCTCTGCTTCGCCATTCTTATCTGTTGTAAGCGTTGCTACAAGGTCACCTGCTTTGAATATGACTCCTGTTGCTCCGTCCGGATGCACGATATCGTTTCTCGCATAAAGACCATAAACTGCACCTTCAAGGCTTGCATCTCCCTGGGCTGCTGCCTTGCCTGATTCCTTGTCTACCTTGTAGATATGAATCTTTGCTGTCGTTCTGTCATTCACAAATGTGTGGCTGAATGATGCCTTTGCCTGTGTTTCAGGTAATACATTGAAATTGAAGCTGTAAACATCTTTACTGTTTCTGATATACGCATATGGTGCCTGTGTCTCTGAGACATAATATCCGTTAGAAATTGGCAGATCCACGCTGTAGCTTGCCTTTCCGTCCTCACCTGTAGTTACTGTCTCAAGAGCTGTACCCTTTGTCACAATAACCTGTCCGGCATAGTTTTTGATGTCATTTCCGGCATAAAGTGTGTACTTGCCGCCATCAAGAGGGTTCTCTGTGTCAGAGTCCTTCTTTACGACAGATACTTCCGCTTTCTGTCTTGTATTCTCAATCGTAGTTGATTCATACTGGACTGTCACAGTCTGGTCCTTATACTCAACTGCAACTGTCTGAGGTGTGGTATTGATTGTATATCCGTCGATGCTCTTAATCTCAGTAACCACATAAGTTCCAAGATGAAGGTCAGATAATACCACCTGTCCGTCAGTTCCCGTTGTAAGGCTTTCTGCCACTACATCTCCTGCATTGTAAACCTTTGTACCGTCTGCCTTGTAGATATCTGCTCCGGCAGTCACCTTGAATGCTGCTCCGGAAAGCTTCTTTTTCTCATAAGTGAAATTGCTTCCATTCCATGAGCTAAGCACCTCACCCTCTTTGTAGATTGTGATTGCTCCAAGCTGCTCTTTATCTGTTGCAGAGATTCCCGTTGTCTGTCCTGCTTTTACAGTAAGTGTATGAACCTTACCGGAAAGGACATATCCCTTTGGAGCGGTAATCTCTTTTACATAATAAGTGCCTGCGACAAGTGCAGCTGACTTTGCATATCCGTTTCCATCTGTTGTCATGGTCTGTACTCTATTTGTGCATCCGCTGTCAGAATAGACTCCATAGACTGCACCGGAAAGCTTCACTCCGCTTGACTCATCTGTCTTTGTAAGCTCACCATATCCGATGTTCTCTGTCTTGACCTTGATATAGGCTTTGATAGGATCTGCTGTCGGTCTTTCAGAAATAAACTCCTGATATCCGCTCTTTCCTGTAAGCCAGAATACACAGCTTGATGTTGTCTCAACCTTGCCAGCATTGGATGTGAATGTTCCTGTTGTAGCTGTGGTATTCACGCTCGTTGAAGAGATTGTAATACTGTTGCCATTCTTATCAACAGAATATCCGCTGATGCCAAAATCAAAGTCTGATAAGACACCATTGCTGTCAGATAATGTTGTTTCAAATCTCTGACTTCCCTCATTCCACTTCAACTCATAAGTTGGTGCCTCACTGGTTCTGCGTGATGCAAAACTTGGAAGCGTTGCATTGTAGGAACTGCTGATATTGTCTCTGAGCCTCTCATAATAGCTGTATGAAGAATCAGGACTTGGTGCTGTGTTACAGAGCTTTCTTGCTGCTGAATCACCGCTTCCGGTTCCAAAGATATCTGCTACAATAACCCATACCATTGCCTGAGTTGCGATATACTCATCGCACTGGCTGTTGCTTGGTGCCGCCTTTTGTGTACTGTTAAACCCATAATAAAGGCAGTAACTTAAAAGCTTTCTCTGCTGTGCTGACATTGATGTGCTCGCATCATCGTAGCTGTTCATAAGCTGACCGCCATCTGCCTTCAATCCGAAATTCATACAATACGCCGAATTTCCGTCAAGAATTGAATACAGAATCTTGCCATGATTAAATCCGGGCTTTAGCTCACTTACTTCTCCGGAATTTTTGACTGACGCATTCCAGAACGCAATATTTGCCTGCGGACTGGCTGCAAATGCTGTTGTACCATTCGCAAAGAGTGTTCCAACCAGTGTGAGCATAGCCATAAATCCTGCCATAAAACGCTTTAGTTTCTGTTTCATGTGCTCTTTCCTCCTTAATTTGCGCATAAAAAAAGAAAGACATAAGTTTATGACTTACATCTTTCTTCCTTCTGCTTCTATTCGTTTTTATTTATCTGTGACATCGAAACTCGTAATAGTCTGTGCCGCCTGTCGTGTAAACTCCATCATAACTGATGTAGAATACCGGATCTGTTTCCAAAAGTAACATACTTGCAATATATTCTGCGATTGCATCCTCAGAGGATAACCGCTGTCCATCAATGGTACTTGCTTTGTTGAGGTCTGTCTCTACAAACACACTATAATAAGAGCCTTCCATACCATCGTAAGGATAATACTCATTGTACTCTTCCTGCGTGATACTGCCATCATTCAAATGATTCTGTAAATTCTGCTGTGTGGTAATCATCCCTCCTGCCTGACACTTTGCTGTTGCAAGTGACACAACATTCTGTGGACTGTATGCCACGGATGCAGGCTGTGGATTGCTCACATTGTCTTTCGGACTGTCTGTAGTCTGACCACCATTACCTGCATTACTCTGATTTCCGCCAGCTTCCTCATTATCATTTACTGAAGCTTTCTGTTCCGGCTCGTCATTCTGCTTTGGCTTTTCTTCCTGCCTTGAAGCAGTTTCATTATCAGCGGACCGGTTATCTTCCTTATCATTCTTCTCTTCTGAATCTTTAACCTCGGCAATATCTTTCTCTGTCTCTTCACTTCCAGCTTCGGTTGTGACCTCTGTGACAGCTTCCGTTGCCATTTCTGCTTCTTCAGTTGGCTTTACGCTTTCCGTCTGTTTCTCTGTCTGATTATCAGCCTTTTCCTTACCACCATTACAGGCAGCCATTGAAAAGACCAGTACTGCGGATAATAAGATAATACTTATCTTCTTCATAGTAATCGCCCATCCCTTCTCCGCAAGAGGGACGGGCTTTGTGTTCCGTGCCATCCACCCTTGCGGTGAACTATTTATCTGTAATGCACGGGACACATAGGACTGTCCCGTATTCTGTGCATCTTAAACTCCTTTCATTATACCAGCTCTCTTATTCTAAAGAAATACTGCATAAGTCTTCTGTTTTTCTTGTAATTTAAGAATAAACCCTTTACCTGCATACGCTCACCTCCTCTCAGAATGTGCCCATTCTTACGAATGAAAGAAATATCCTTGCCACCATAGCGAATAGAAGAAGAATTATTCTGGCAAGTCCTAAGACCAGCTTCAACGCTCCAAGAATTATCCTTAATATCCACTTGAGTATCTCTAAAATCACTGTTCCTACGGCTCCCATAACTCTTCTCATAATAATCAGTCTCCTTTCGACATCCATCCCATTGCAAGTCCTGCAACATCTGCATCGTCCATAACATCTTCTGTAGGTTCTTGTGCTTCACTATTGGCTGCCTGCATTATTACCGGCTGACCAACATTCATCCCGGATATCACTCCGCCTAACAGCTTTATTACCTCTTTTCTAGCCTCATTGGTTGCTGCTTCAATGACCTCTTCCTTAATGTCATCAATATCTTCTGACCGGATATATTCAGCCCTCTCTTTTTCCTTCTTCTTGATAACAAAGGTTTCTTTTCCATAATTATCAATATAAAACTGAATCGCATCTATGATGAACTGATTCTTAGATTTGAAAATCTTCGGATCAAGGTTCTGAATCACATCATTGATTTTCACATGCTGAGGATTGCTCATGTTGAGGCGGACAGAAGTTTTTACTTCATATTCAAGTCTTCTTCCCATCATCTGCCTCCTTATGATAATCGCTTAGTGCTTTTAAGTCCCATTGTGGCAAGTTGCTCATATCCTCTTGCATTTGCCTTTACATCAAGGTTATAGGAAATGTTCTTGGCATCATGATTACCAAAATTCTTCATCACAACTGCCCCGCCTCCGACAAATACAATCGGTGTAGTCTTTAAGTTATACCCAAACTCACGGATTGAGTTATATACCTTATCAACAAAATCCTCTATCTCTGCCTTAATAATGGCAAAGTATTCATCATCAATATCTGACCTGCCATATCGCATGATGTTCTGTATCTCTGACTCGTCTACCTCTCCGTTAAGCTGTCTTACACACTGCTCATTGATAGAACGCATACAGGTAATAAGACCTTTTGGAATCGTCACACACTTTGATTCATCCGGAGACTTGTTGATTACCGGCATAATATCGATTGTCCAGCTTCCAATATCTACTATCAGAGTTTTCTTTGCCATAGCAGGAATCTTGTCCACTACTGCTGCATAGCACTGAGGAAATACTGCCACATCATCAATTTCAATACGATATGACTCATTCTCATATTTGAAGCTTACACGCTTATTCTTTGTCAGGTACTTGATAAAATCATTCTTCTCTGCACCAAACCTTGTAAGTGGAAGTCCTACAGCAAGGAATACCTTTGCCTCTGCAAGACCTCTTCTTTTAAGTTCCTTAGCAACTGCTGCAAGAGTGAGAAGATAAAAGCTGTCATCTTCGACCTTTGTATCCTTTACTTCCTGCCTCACAGTTCCAACCTTATAGAACTTTCCTTCATACTCAAGTACATCGCCGAAAAGTGCCGGAGTTGTTGTAATCTCCTTAACACCTGTGACAAATACCTGAGAGATTGTTTTCATCATTGACCAGCCATGATCAATGCCGATTACTTCTAACTTGTTATTCATGTGTTTTGCACATCCTTTCTTCTTAAACAGCCACTTGAACATCTTAACCACCTACTTTCCTATCAGCTTTCGCATACAAGGAAAACAATAACCATTCCCTCGATAATATGGACATCCGACACATTCCGTCGGAAGTTTCTGTTCTTTTTTCTTAGATGGTTTACAACATGTTCCATTGGCACATCTGTTGTTATGTCCCCAGAAGAATCTACAATGCATACAATCTTTTAATTCTCTCTCAAGCTTCTCTTCTGGAGATACAAACCTGCGTTTCTTATGCTTATCTCTTTTTTCAACTGTTCCCACCAGAGCTCTCCTCCCTTCCAAGGAGTGATTGCTCTCTTATATTTTCCAATATCTGGTCCGACTCACCTGCCGTCCTCGCTAATGAATACAATACGATAAGAACAATAATTATAAATGCTATGCTAAATCCCATCATCACTTTATCCTCCTTCAAATTAGTTGCCATATAGACAAAATTTGAATTTGGAAGTGATATAGTCTACATGGCTATGCTTAATGCTAAGCATGTAGGTACACGATTTCTTCTTACGACCTACTGCCCCGTGTACAAGAAGATATTATCATCTCCGGGAACAGGCACATGACGCATTTCAATTTTTGAAACACTATCTCCTCCCTTAGCCAGTTTTGAGGATAAGGACACACTCTCTGTCCTCTATGGGTTATTATCCTACGCAACATATTTATCTTTCCACTTTCTCAGAATCTCCTTCAACTTCTCGTCCTTCATTTTTCAATCCATCAGACTACTAATGTGATAGCTGTAAGTTGCTCCATATGGTATATGCCCCGTAATCTCCTTATCAAAGTCATAATCTCTTTGATAGCCTGTTGTCATATTCACTTTTTTTGAGGTTTCCCTCGGATGAACATATACTATCACAGAACTTATAAATCACCGATAGACAACGCTGGTGTATTTTATTTTTTTTGCACTGAAATATGGTGTTTATTCCTACCATTCCATATATGTGCAGGCAAAGGTCTTGATGGTTCTCTGAATTTTTCCAAATAACTCTCAAATATCTCTGTATTAATCAGGGCAGAATTACCAACTTTATAAACAGCTCCCGCCTCCTTTGCAAGACTCATAATTCTTGTTTTTCCAAGTCCATATATAGCTGCACCTTCTACTGCATTTACATATTTTTTCATTATACCTTTTGTATCTGAATAACACTTATATGAGTAACTCATGCTTCTATCTCCTTTCCATTGTACAACGGATGCTTCATTGGCACAGGCATTTCTCTGAACTGTTCCATATACTCATCGAAAATATCCAAACTCACAAGAACTGTTCCTGAAGCCCCATCACCCAATTTGTAAACTGCTCCCGCAGCCCTAGCCATTTCAATCATACGATGTCTTCCAATACTATATATGACAGACGCTTCTCCTAGTCTTACATATTTTTTTTCTATTACTTTCCCTGATATCGGGATCTTGTATAAATGTTTCATAAAGGTCTCCATTCTTTCTCTATGTATCAGATTAGTCCTCGGAAGCCTGTATAGAGCCCCTGCTGCAGTCGCATAGGCAATAACCTCATTAGATAATAATTCAAATTCATCTGCTGCTTCAGTTTCTCTCAAATACCGCTTCGATATATTTCCGGCATGATAACCTCTAATATCATGTTTTAATTGAATCGCCACTGACTTATTCCTCCACCTTAAACTGCTCTAAATACAAATCAAGGATTTCTGTATTCACTAAAACCATCTGATTTATTTTATAAATAGCTCCTGCCTCTTTGGCAATCTCCTGAAACTTAGACATTCCCATTGCATACAATTTGCATCCTTCCTTATATCTCACAAATTTCTGAGCCTTTAATCTGCTGTCTTCGTAATCATATTTTTTTCTTTCTGCCATTTCTTACTTTCTCCTTTTCCGTAACGCAAAAAGGACACCTTTCTAAAATTTCTTTTAGAAAAGTGTCCTAAATTAGTGCATTATCAAATTTTACTTTCAAGCAGTAATATCTGAACTTATTCGCAAGTATTCATATCCGACTGACCATTTGTTGTCATTTTGTTGTCCTTTTGACACAGACACCTAAATTACAACTCTAGAAAGCCTTGATAAGTAGCGGTTTTACGGCATTTCTACTTGTCGATGCTCTTCATTGTCGGGAACAGCAGAACATCACGGATCGCAGGAGAGTTGGTCAGCAGCATTACCAGACGGTCGATACCGTAACCGATACCGCCGGTAGGAGGCATACCGATCTCCAGTGCGTTCATGAAATCTTCATCGGTGGTGTTGGCTTCCTCATCGCCGGCTGCCAGTGCAGCTTCCTGCGCCTTGAAACGCTCTCTCTGGTCGATGGGATCATTTAATTCGGAATAAGCGTTACACATCTCACGTCCGTAGATGAACAGCTCGAAACGCTCTACATAATCAGGCTTGTCCGGCTTTCTCTTGGTCAGAGGAGAGATCTCTACCGGATGGTCCATAATGAATACGGGCTGGATCAGATGCTCTTCTACGAACTCCTCGAAGAACAGGTTCAGGATATCGCCCTTGGCATGACGCTCTTCGTAGTGTACACCCTTCTCGTCTGCCAGCTTCTTCGCAGCAGCGGTATCGGGAATCTGGTCGAAGTCAACGCCTGCGTATTTCTTGACAGCATCTACCATGGTCAGTCTCTCGAAAGGCTTGCCCAGGTCGATGGTCTCTTCTGCATAAGGGATCACGGTAGTACCGCATACTTCCTGTGCCACATAGCGGAACATGTTCTCAGTCAGATCCATCATTCCGTAATAGTCGGTGTATGCCTGGTACAGCTCCATCAGTGTGAATTCCGGATTGTGTCTGGTGTCCAGACCTTCGTTACGGAATACACGGCCGATCTCGAAGACACGCTCCATGCCGCCGACGATCAGTCTCTTCAGGTACAGCTCCAGGGAGATACGCAGCTTCACGTCCTCATCCAGTGCATTGTAGTGGGTCTCGAAAGGTCTTGCTGCCGCACCGCCGGCATTGGATACCAGCATGGGGGTCTCTACCTCCAGGAAGCCCTGTCCGTCCAGATAACGGCGGATGGCACTGATAATTCTGGAACGCTTTACGAAAGTATCCTTAACGTCCTGATTCATGATCAGGTCGGTATAACGCTGACGATAACGGATATCGGTATTGGTCAGGCCGTGGAACTTCTCAGGCAGGATCTGTAAGCTCTTGGACAGCAGTGTTACCTTTGCCGCATGTATGGAGGTCTCGCCGGTCTTGGTCTTGAAGACTTCACCCTCGATACCTACGATATCGCCCACATCGTACTTCTTGAAATCCGCATAGGACTCTTCACCGATGCTGTCTCTAGCCACATATACCTGGATATTGCCGGGCAGATCCTGTACATTACAGAAGGATGCCTTACCCATGACACGTTTGGACATCACACGTCCGGCGATGCGGACGGTCTTGCCTTCCAGTTCCTCGAAATTGTTCTTGATATCGGTGCTGTGATGGGTCACATCATATTTGGTGATCTGAAAAGGATCCTTGCCTGCTTCCTGCAGGTTCGCCAGCTTCTCGCGCTTTACCTTCAACAGCTGGTGAATGTCCTGTTCCTGTACCTTTGTGTTCTGTGTATCTGCCACTTTTTTCCACTCCTTACTCTATCTTACTTAGTCAACATTACTTCTCTGGATCTCCAGAATCTTATATGCGAATACACCTGCGGGTGTCTCTACTTCTACGGTATCGCCGACCTTATGACCGATCAGTGCCTTACCTACAGGGCTTTCGTTGGAAATCTTACCCTTTAAGCTGTTGGCCTCGGTGGAACCTACGATCTTGTAATCCAGTTCTTCACTATACTCCACATCCAGAATCTTAACGATACATCCGATGTTGATCTTGTCCAGATCTACCTCATCCTCTACAACGACTTCTGCGTTCTTCAGGATCTTCTCCAGTTCTTCGATACGGGCTTCGATGTCTCTCTGCTCATCCTTCGCTGCATCGTACTCAGCATTCTCGGACAGGTCTCCCTGCTCTCTTGCTTCCTTGATCTTCTGGGCTACTTCCTGACGCTTTACCACCTTCAGATCGTGTAACTCTTCCTCATATTTTCTGAGGCCTTCGTAGGTCAAAATGTTTTTCTTTTCCTGCATGATACCGCACCTTCCTGTTTTCTATATTTTGTACTGCCGACACTCCCGGCAACTATACTAGCCTAATCAACCGAGTTATTATACCCATTTTTGCTGATGGTGTCAAGGTATTCCCGGGCTTTTCGAGGGTCTTTCCACTCTTTTTTCATGGAAAAATAACGGATCTGCGGACATTGTACCAGGGCCCGGTGCTCCTTGTCCTCCGATGCCGGAAAATCCAGCCAGATACTGCCTGCTGCCAGTCCGCCGCCGTAGACCTTTTCATTGTCGCAAAAATCCAGTACCACGCAGGGTTTCGTCCCCTGCAGCCGTACTCGTCCGTAGTCCGCATTTTCCGCAAGCAGCCGGATCTCCGGGATCAGACCGTACTCATCCTCCAGTTCCCCGGTCAGCCACTCTTCCTCCTCCCGGTATTCTCTTTCCGTAAGATACCATTTCATGCTCTGCAATCTGGCAGCATAGCGGAGCACGACATAAGGCAGATACGGATTTCTCCCCAGCAGGACCAGATCCGGCCACGCCGGATAGCCGCCCGCTCTCTCCCCGTAGCGCAGCAGATGTTCGATCCACTCCTGTTGCAGATAATCCCGGAATTCCCTTCCGAAATAAAAAGAAAGAGGCTCACGGCACACCACATAGGTGTGATCCGGATCCTCTGTCAGTTCCTGTAATTGTTCCCGGAGCTTTAGCTCCGTGAGCTTTAGCTCCGTGAGTGCCAGCTCCGCCTGTTCTTTATCCATGCCTTCCGTTCTGGCTACCGACACTCTGACCAGATGATAGTCCGGGAAAAAATATTCCGTCCGGCTCACAGTCACCACAGGGCGCCGGTCTTCTCCCTTTTTCCACAGGAAGGGCAAAAATTTCTTCAGTTTTCCCCGGCGCAGTTCCGCTTTTTCCTCCGGCGGTGTCCCGCACATCGCTGTCCGTCGCGCCGGATAGAGATACAAAATAGTGTCCATGCTTCATTGTATGCAGTCATCCCAATTATATGCACCACACCGCGCACAACATCATATCATGCAAGGTCTGCCTCATAATGCATTGCTGTATCTAAAATCCGCACTACACTTCGTCCGGAAAGATTTCCTGCACTCCCCGGATCAGTTCGTCCATTTTCTCCATGGTATTGATGGTCTGGCGGAAATGAGCGGAATGGGGCATTCCCACCGTATACCAGGACAGGTGCTTGCGCATCTCCCGGACACCGGTGTATTCTCCCTTGTATTCCAGCTGCAATGCCGCATGGCGCAGGATCAGCTCCCGCTTCTCCCGGTTCGTGGGTCTTGCCGGGATCGTGCCGTTTTCCAGATAGGATACCACCTCCCGGAAAATCCAGGGATTTCCTTCTGCCGCCCGGCCGATCATGACACCATCGCAGCCGGTCTGTTCCAGAATGGCTTTTGCTTTTTCCGGGCTGTCCACATCCCCGTTGCCGATCACTGGAATCTTCACTGCATCCTTCACCTGTGCGATGATATCCCAGTCTGCCTGTCCGCTGTAGTACTGGGCTCTAGTCCGTCCGTGCACCGCCACTGCCGCCACACCGCAGGCTTCCGCAATCTTCGCGATCTCCACGGCATTGACATGGTCATCATCAAAGCCCTTGCGGATCTTTACCGTCACCGGTTTGTTGATGGCCTTTACCAGTGCCGTCAGAATCTGCTCCACCAGCTTCGGATCCTTCATCAGTGCGGAGCCTTCGCCGTTGTTCACGACCTTCGGCACCGGGCAGCCCATATTCAGATCCAGTATGGAAAAAGGACGTTCCTCGATCCGTTTTGCCATCTCCGCAAGGATCTGGGGATCTGAGCCGAACAGCTGCAGGGAAGCCGGCACTTCCTCGGGATGGATCTCCATGAGACTGTCCGTATTTTTATTGTTATAATATATGGCTTTGGCACTGACCATTTCCATGCACACCAGCGCCGCTCCCATCTCCCTGCAAAGCAGGCGGAACGGCAGGTCGGATACTCCCGCCATGGGTGCCAGGATCACCGGGTTGTCCAGGGTCACATTACCAATCTGTAATTTTTTCATGCTGTCCTTCCTATTTCTTTTTGTTTCTGTTTCCTTTCCCTACTACTCGCAATACCGCCTGCAATCCTCCCGATGCCACCCGCCAGCAGACGGCTGTAATACTCCATACTGCATGCCGCGCTGGGAAGGATCATGACGATATAGGGATACACATAACGGCTCTTGGCCTCCCAGAGGATCGTAATGAAAAAGCCGCCCAGAAAAATAATCCCCGGAAGTACCTGTACACCTTTCAGTTTTCCCAGCAGGATCCTCAAATAATATCCGAAAACCGCCAGATATACCATTCCCTGAAAACGGTTCAGGAATGCCAGTGCTCTTTCATTGGCCTGTCCGGTATAGAGGTCTTCCACCCAGCCTTGCGGCCGGTACTGATATCTGGTCTGGTTAAAGCTGCAATAAGTAGGCTCGATCCACTGGATCAGCAGTTTCTCCTTGAGAAACGTAACGGCTGCCACGGGATCCTCCTGCCATTTTGCCAGACACTGCCTGATATCTCCTTTGGCCACTTCTGCTGCCTCTATGCTGTCATACCCGGCCTGCAGATAAGTGTCCAGATTATAGTCATTGTAGGTTCCCGGCCCCTTCAGGGCGTCGGGATTCTCCTGCATTCCCATGGCAACCCACAGCACATACGGAGCACCGGAACCATATTCCCGGTCAAGCTGTCCTTCCGCCATGTGACAGAGAGTCGTTTTCCCCAGCAGCATGACTGCCAGCACCACGCAGAGCGCCGGCAGTCCCTGCCATTTTTTACTGCGAAGCAGCACCAGGATCTGCATGATGACCATGGCGATCCATACCACCAGCAATACATTTCTGGTCGCATACGCCAGTCCCATGAATAACGCGACGGCACTCCACAGCAGTCCCTTCTGCCACACCTTTCCCTCCGGCCGGTTGGCCATCAGGTAACACCAGATGGCACACAGGACGCTGCAGGTTCCGATACTCTCACCATAGATAAACAAAGCATAGCAATACACCGGCAGGAACAAAAGCTCCGCCACAAGATACAGCAGTTCCGCTGCCCGGCTTCCCGACAGTTCCCGCACGATCCTAAATCCCACATACAGCGTGATGCCTCCGCAGACCGCCTGTACCTGTTGGATCACGAGCCGTTCCGTTGAGCCTGCCACACGGAAGATTAAGGCGAAGATCTCCGCCAGTCCCAGCTGGAACGGATAGATACCATAGTAATCCTGTGCCAGCACCCATTCCGCATCACCGTCCGCCAGTGCCATAGCTGCTCTTTGCACATAATACTGGTCCGCAATGCTCTCCGCTCCGGCGGCCCTCGCAAGCCTTATCCCCAGAATCACTGCTGTCACAGCTCCCAGAACTGCCAGCAGATGCAGTGCCCACGCCGGGATCTTTTTCATCACTCCGGACAGAGCCCCGCATACCGCCACCAGCACTATGCTGACAAGAGCATTCCAGAGGATACTGTCTTTTTCATCCAGATAATATTCCGGTTCCACCAGCCTCTTCGTATATTTCCAGGAATAAAACAGCAGGAACAGCATTACTGCTGTTCCGATGGCTGCCATAATCTTTGTTGCTGCTTTTTCCAGCTTTATCATGTCATTCCCCTATCAACGTCTATTCTTGTCGTAGATGATCCGCAGTCCATCCAGTGTCAGAGAACTGTCATAGATATCAATGCTGTCGGTCTCGTCCGCAATGGCACGGCCTAAGCCTCCGGTGGCCACGACCTTCAGCTCCGCAAGCCCGCTCTCTTCCTTTACCTTGCGGATAATGTATTCCGTCTGGCCGATCTGACCGTACATGAGTCCTGCCTGCATACTGGTAATGGTCTCCTGTGCCAGGATGGTCTTCGGCTTACGGATCTCAATATTCGGCAGCTTCGCCGTCTCTTTCCACAGAGCCTCCGAACTGATCCGGATACCGGGAGCAGTGATTCCTGCAGTAAAACGTCCGTCCTCCGTGATCAGATCATAGGTGGTCGCCGTACCGAAATCCAGTACCAGCACCGGTCCACCGTATTTCACATAAGCTGCCACCGCATCCACGATACGGTCTGCACCGATGGCCCGGGGATCCTCGGTAGCGACCTTGATGCCGCTCTTCACACCGGGGCCCACGATCAGTGGTTTTGTCTTGAGATAACGGATGATGGAACTGGTCAGGGAATGCATCACATCCGGCACTACGCTGGCAATGATGACTCCCTCGATGTCCGTCACTTCGATACCGTTATTTTTTAGCAGCTGGGTGATCATGATCCCGTATTCATCTGAGGTTCTGGGGGTCTTCGTCATGATCCTGAAGGTGGCTTCCAGCTTTTTCCCCTGAAAGACACCCATGGTCATATTCGTGTTGCCTACATCAATGACAAAAATCATTCATCGTCCTCCTCATCCAGCAATGCGGATACATCTTCTTTTTTGATAAACACACGGTAATACAGACTCAGGGACTCGAAAAGCTCCTGTCTGTTCCTACGGATCTCAGAGATCAACAGTCCGGAAGAGATCTCATCATAATAGATGTCATCATCATCCGCATTGGTCTCCATGACCACATTTCCATCCTCCTCAAAGGCAATGGTAAAGACACCGCCCACTTCCTCGGTGAAGAGCACGCAGATCACATGCAGCTCCTGCTTGATGGAATCCGGAATCATCTTAAATTGTTCTTCGTTAAAATAATATTTCTTCTCATAGGCATTGGCGCCGCAGAGTACGATCTTGTTCTCGTCCATACTTCTATATCCTGTTCTGTCTCAATTCTGTCACGGACTATCTGTTCCGGTCTTTTTATTCCGGTCTTTCCATCCGGCTGTCCGTCCTGCCTTCTGCCATCCCGGAAAATGCTGTACCTGCCTACACATACCCATAGATTCCGCGGACCGATACCTCTCCGGCATAGACTTCCTCCACGGTGCCGTCCGGTCTCTCCACCAGAAGCTCTCCCTGGTCGTTGATGCCTCTGGCAATGCCACGGTATTCGCCCTTGGGATCCAGCACGCAGACTTCCCTATCCTGATTTACCAGAAGTTCCGCATAGGAGGCCCGCAGACCTTTCAGGTCATGGGTCCGTAAAAAGATCTCGTAATCTTCCTCGAAGGCTTCCATAATATCCGCAATCAGCTGACTGCGGGAAATGCGGAAGCCGCATTGTTCATCAATGGCTGCCGCCCGGTCCCGGATCTCCTCGGGAAATTCCTGCTTACGCACATTGATGCCCACACCGATGACGATGTGCTGGATGTACCCCTGCTCCATGCTCATCTCCGTGAGAATGCCGCAGACCTTTTTACCGTCCACTACAATATCGTTGGGCCACTTGATGCCGACCTTGGCTGCTGCCTCTTCGCTGTCGCGGCGCAGTGTCTGCCGGATGCCCTTCGCCACCGCCAGTGCCATGACTAACGTCAGCATCGGTGCACAGTCCGATGAAAAATCCGGTTTTAACATCAGGGTGTAATAAATATTTATCCCTGCGGGGCTCTCCCAGCCCCGGCCTCTTCTGCCGCGTCCGGCGCTCTGCATATCCGACACCACCAACAGGCCGCTCTCCGCGCCCTGTTCCGCTTCCAGTTTGGCACGGATATTGGTGGAATCGATACTGTCAAAAAACTGTAAAGGATGTGCCACCCATTTCGTCTTTAATCTGCTCTGGATATCCGCCTGGTTGTAGACTTCCTCCGTCTGATCCAGCAGACGGTAGCCGCGGTTCTGTACCGCTTCAATGACATAGCCTTCTTTTTTCAGTTGTCCGATGGCTTTCCATACCGCAGTTCTCGATACACCGAACTGCTCGCAGAGCTCCTGCCCGGAGACATAGGCCTCGCTTTCCGGTGCTCCTGCTGCCACCCGATCCTTCTTTTCCCGAAGAAGCTCTAAAATCTTTGCTTTCATACTCATAAAGTCGCCGCCATCACTGCCTTAATCGTATGCATACGGTTCTCAGCCTCTTCAAACACCAGAGACTGGCCGGATTCAAATACTTCATCGGTCACTTCCATCTCGGTGATGCCGAAACGCTCACCCATCTGGGCACCGATCTTGGTCTTCAGATCATGGAATGCAGGAAGACAGTGCATGAAAATGGCCTGCTCGCCGGCATTGTCCATGACTGCTTTATTCACCTGATAAGGAGACAGCTCCTTAATACGCTCGGTCCATACTTCGTCGGGCTCGCCCATGGATACCCACACGTCAGTGTATATCACGTCCACATCCTTCGTGCCCGCCTTCACATCCTCGGTCAGGGTAATACTGCCGCCGGTCTGTGCCGCAATGGCCTCACACTCCGCTACCAGCTCCTTCGCCGGGAAATATTTTGCGGTGGTACATGCGGTAAAGTGCATGCCCATCTTCGCGCAGGCTACCATCAGAGAGTTACCCATGTTGTAACGGGCGTCTCCCATGTAAGTCATGCGGATTCCCTTCAGATGTCCGAAATGTTCACGGATGGTCAGAAGGTCTGCCAGCATCTGGGTGGGATGGAATTCGTTGGTCAGGCCGTTCCATACGGGCACCTTGGAATATTTTGCCAGTTCCTCCACAATATCCTGTCCGAAGCCACGATATTCGATACCCTCGAACATGCCTGCCAGTACTCTGGCAGTATCGGCAATGCTTTCCTTTTTGCCGATCTGGGATCCGGTGGGATCCAGATAAGTCGTTCCCATTCCCAGATCATGGGCTGCCACTTCAAAAGCACATCTGGTACGGGTACTGGTCTTCTCAAAGATCAGCGCTACATTCTTGCCTCGGAGAGTATCTACGGGGATTCCTTTTTTCTTCTTATCCTTCAGGTCTGCCGCCAGATCCAGCAGATATTCAATCTCTTCCGGTGTAAAGTCCAGTAATTTCAAAAAATCGCGTCCCTTTAAATCCATAATACTCCTCTTTTCCGAAGCTTTCCGACCTTGCGCCCGCAGCCTCTGTTTTCTGATTTTGTCCATTGATATCCCTGTCACGAACGTTGCCTGTAACAAGCTATATGTAATCAATATACTTCATTATTCTGTGTTTTTCAACCCCTCGCGTTTATCCCCCGTCATTGTTTTTTGTGAATCCGACATAAAAAAGCCACCCTCCGTATTTCCCGGAAAGTGGCTTTGGTTTATCGTTTTTTAGTTTACTTATTCTGCCTTTTTGCCTGCGGCTGCCTTGAAGGTCTCTGCCACGCTGGCAATGCCCTGCAACTCTGCGGGCAGCAGGATGGTGGTGGCCTGGCCGTCAGCTACCTTTTCAAAAGCTTCCAGGCTCTTTAACTTCAGGACTGCGGCATCTGCGCCTGCTTCCTTCAGCATCTTGATACCGTCGGCATTTGCCTGCTGTACCTTGAGGATGGCTTCGGCTTCACCTTCTGCCTCGCGGATCATCTTCTCCTTCTCAGCTTCCGCACGAAGGATGGCTGCCTGCTTATCTGCCTCTGCACGAAGGATTGCGGACTCCTTGGCACCTTCTGCCTCCAGGATCTTAGCCTTCTTCTCACCTTCTGCACGGGTAACAGCTTCACGTCTCTCACGCTCTGCCTTCATCTGCTTCTCCATGGCATTCTGGATCTCTGCGGGAGGGATGATGTTCTTCAGCTCCACACGGTTGACCTTGATACCCCAGGGATCGGTGGCGATATCCAGTGCCGCACGCATCTTGGTGTTGATGGTCTCACGGGAAGTCAGGGTCTGGTCCAGTTCCAGGTCACCGATGATATTACGCAGGGTGGTGGCGGTCAGATTCTCAATAGCCATCATGGGATTCTCTACACCGTAGGTGAACAGCTTGGGATCTGTGATCTGGTAAAAGACTACGGTATCGATCCGCATGGTTACGTTATCCTTGGTGATTACGGGCTGGGGTGGGAAATCCGCTACCTGCTCTTTTAAATTGACTTTTCTGGCTACCTTATCGATGAACGGGATCTTCAGATTGAATCCTACATTCCAGGTGGACTGATAAGCACCCAGACGTTCGATCACGTAGGCCTGTGCCTGAGGCACGATCTTGATACAGGATACACAGATCCATAATACTAAAACGACAATAATGATTAATGCTACCATTTTTCCTCCTTCTGCGTACATTCGTGTACGCTGCGTACCTCTGTACGCGCTTTTCCCTCATGTATCCGTGTTACACGATTCTTAATTCTGTGACTCCGGTACTTCCCCGGTGACCTTCGTCATCTGCGGATCCACCTTGACGATCAGCTTGACACCACTGACTGCCACGATGTCTACCACCGTTCCGGGCTGTAGATTCAGTCCGTCTTTTTCGGTTCTGGCGCTCCACTCCTGGCCGCCCACCGTTACCTGTCCGATGCCCTGCAGATTGTCGATCTCACTGGTCACGATTGCCTGTCTGCCGATCATACTTTCCACATTCGTCCTTACGCGGTCTTTGTTGAAATATCTGACTGCGACAGGTCTGGTGAAAAATAACAGCAGCAGAGACACTGCAAAAAATAACAGGATCTGCAACCAGATCGGTGCCTGCAATGCGGCGGCAATCACTGCCACAACGGCGCCTCCGGCGAACCAGATGCTCGTCAGTCCCAGAGTGGCGACCTCCACACCGATCGATACGATCAATACCACAAGCCACAAGGTTACCATTTCACTCATGTGATCACTCCTTTGGTTTTGTAGTTGTATCCAGTGTACTACAAATGTATGTGTGTGGCAACTGCTACCTTCGCACGATACTTATGGTTATTGTGCTGTCTGCAGATGTCTTTGTAGTCAAAAAGACGGCATCCCCTTTGGGACACCGCCTCTTTTGCAATTTTGTGATTTCAGTTTTGTGATTTTAATAGAATACATGATTACCGATCACGATTCCGTCACGGCCGTTGTTACGTCTGAAGTGTGTCAAATCTCCCACATTGGATACGCCGGAGATGGCTTCTTCCGCTGCCTTGATGCAGCTTGCGTTGATCTTGCCGGATTCGTATACGGTATTTACCTTACCGTTCAATGCCGGAGTGAACTGTCCGGACGCATAGATCACACCATGAATGCTACTCGGGTAAGCACCGCTTCGTACACGGTTCATAACGACAGCACCTACTGCCAGCTGTCCTTCGTAGCTCTCGCATCCTGCCTCGCACTGGATCAATGCTGCCAACAGCTGCGTGGTATCCGCATCGGTGGTGTATTCGCCGTAGTTCACATGGCGTTTTGCTTCACGCTCTGCAGCTTCTCTTGCCTTGATCTCCTCTAAAGTCTCACCGGAGTCGATCTGGAAATCCACTGTTACATACTCCGCAGACACATATCCGTCTGCTCCTTCGTAGTCGATGCAGACCCATTCGGGATTACTGTTATCTACCACATCCACTATATCGCCCTTGGGAAGAAGTCCCAGGACTCCGGCATCCTGATCCGCCTCGGTTCTCACACGAAGAGTCTCCGTGTTGATCTGTGCGATCATTCTGCCCACATCATTGGCCAGTGCCTTCGCATCATCCCCGAACAGGAGATATTCGTCTTTGGCCCAGCCGATCAGCGTACCGGACTGGATCTTGGTCCAACCGTCCCTGCGCTCTAAAATCGTACCTCCGCAGTCTTTGTACAGCTTGCCGACCTTGGAAGCATCCTCATTGGCATCGCTTCGTACATTCACGGCATCTTTTACGTTTGCCATGACCAGCCCGGAACTGATCTCTTCCTCAGCGGGGAATGTCAGATTTAATTCCTTCACCGTTGCATTGATGACCTCGGTACTGTTTTTGGAACCGGGGTCTAAGATCGATGCGACACCACCGTTCAGATCATTGACATAGTTTTTAGTATTGCTTGCCTGTGCGGTCATGCTCATTTGCATGCTCAGGAAGATAGAACAGAGCAGTCCTGCACATACAACCAGCATTCTTCTGCTTTTTGTCATCTTGATACACGCCTTTCCCACAGGAAGATTCCCCGATGGGTGTGATACCTGTGGATCTCACCAGTGAATAGTATATGCTGAAATTATTAAGATTTTCACTGGTTTGTTACAAAAATATTAAATTTGTTACGCGAGATATCATAACAGATGACAAAATTTTTGTCAAGTTTTGGGACTTTGGGCGCTATTTAGCCATGACAGCTCGACCATGAACAGAGTCGAGCTGTCACTACATGCTTTTGGACTTCTCAATGCAGGCATCCATGGCATCCATGACAGCGGCGCGCATGCCTTTTTCCTCCAGTACCTTGACTGCCTGGATCGTGGTTCCACCGGGGGAGCACACCATGTCCTTCAGTTCTCCGGGATGTCTGCCGGTCTCCAGCACCATCCTGGCACTGCCAAGGACGGATTGTGCCGCGAATTCATAAGCCTGTTTTCTGGGCATTCCGGCGGCTACTGCCTCGTCTGCCATTGCTTCAATGAACATGAACACATAGGCAGGGGAGCTACCGCTGACACCTACGACTACATCCATCAGCCGTTCCGGTACCACACTGGCAATGCCGAAGGAACGTAACAGTGCCAGTACCTGCTCCATGTCTTCCTCCGTGACGTTTTCTTCCGCACAGACGCCGGTGCAGCCTTCCAGTACCAGTGCCGGAGTATTGGGCATGCAGCGGATCAGCTTCAATTCCGGTCTGCCGAAAGCCTCTTTCAGATAGTCCAGAGTTCTTCCTGCCGCAATGCTGACGATCAGGGTATCCTCTGTCACAACATCTTTGATCTGGTCGATCACCTCCGGGAAAAAGATGGGTTTCACTGCCAGGAACAGAATGTCTGCCTGTGCCGCTACGATTTTGTTATCCGTTGTTGTGTTAATATTAAATTTTGTTTTAACTTTTTCCACTGTTGTTTCCGTTCTGGCTGAACCAATGATGTCCTCCGGAGCTGCAATTCCTTTTTGCAACATTCCTCCGATCATGGCAGTGGCCATATTTCCCAGTCCGATAAATCCGATCTTCATGATATCTTTCCTCCTGTTCTGTCTTTCTTCTATTATTATTGTGTCGTGGGCTTTTGACCCCGACATCATAATTATTCAGAGCCATGTAAATATTATCGGCTGCGCATCGAATGCCTGGCATTTGATAATATCTATAAGGCAAATGGGTCCGGGATAGTTACAGTCTTGCGCTTCGCTGTCTGTGGGCCTCGTACATCAGAAGGGCCGCTGCAATGGAGGCATTCAGGGATTCCACCCTGCCCTCCATGGGGATCTTGAGATACTGTCCCGCCTGGTCGGAGATTTCCTTGGATAAGCCGTTTCCTTCGTTGCCGATGAGGAACGCCGTAGGCTCCCGGAAAGAAAAGGAATCGTAGTATTCCTGTCCTTTCAAGTGTGCCGCATAGGTGTAGATACCTTTTGCATGCATCTGTTCCAGCACCGGTGCCAGATCCGGCACGTAGACAAAGGGTACCCGGAAAATAGACCCCATGGTGGCACGGATGGTCTTGGGATTAAAGATATCAACCGTCTGGTTGTTCATGATAACACCCGTTATCCCTGCTCCTTCTCCGGTACGGATCATGGTTCCCAGATTGCCCGGATCCTGCAGATTTTCCAGCATCAGAAATAAAGGATCCGGCTGTTCCAACAGCTGTGTCAGGTCATAGACCGGCTGTTCCAGCACTGTCAGAATGCCCTGTGGGGTCTGGGTATCCGCCATTTTGGCAAAGACTTCCGGGGATACGGTCTCGTAACCGGTCTGCTGCAGCTTGTCCCAGAATGCTGTGTCTCCGTTCTGGGCATTCTGCCGGATCTTTTGCTCCAGTTCTTCCGTAAGGTAGACCTCCCGCACGTTTTTTACCGGAGCCTCCTCACACATTCTGATACCTTCTGCCAGAAATACGTGATCCTTGCGGCGCTCCTTTGCCTTGGTCTGCCACTGCACCACCTGTTTTACTTTTGCATTGTTGTTGCTTGTGATCATATCTGTCTGCTAACCGCTCCTAAGCATCATAATAATATGGTTTCTCCGTTCTGCGAACTTTCGAAACCATAACAAACATGCGTAATCCGGGCTAATCGCCCTACTTACTTATGTTTGTTTACTCCTCTCATAGAATGATCCCCTGCCTGCAAGCAGTCGGGATGCATTCTATGGATGAGTTTATTATAGTCAAAAAGGCGTTTCCACGCAATGGGAAACGCCTTTGTCTTCATATCCGTTCAGACACTCTTATTTATAAAAGTGCCTGCTTCGCAGTCTGAACTGCTAAATTAAATTAGATGGACAGCAGATGAGATACCTCGAACTGGTACTCATTGATGCCCTTCTGCATCTGCAAAGCCTCTTCGATATCGAAATCGATGAACTCACCGTGCTGATAACCTACGACACGGTTGGTCTTGCCCTCCAGCATGATATCTACTGCGTAAGCACCCATGATAGATGCATAGTAACGATCCTTGGCAGTAGGGCTTCCGCCACGCTGCATGTAACCTAAGATCGTAGCACGGGTCTCAATACCGGTAGCAGCCTCGATACGACGGGCCATGGAAGTGGAATGTCCGATTCCCTCGGCATTGATGATGATATGATGGGTCTTACCATGCTTACGGTTGGTAATGATATTATTGATAATATTCTGTTCGTTGTAATCGTACTTCTCGGGAAGCAGGATATCCTCGGCACCGTTGGCAATACCGCACCACAGAGCGATATAACCGGCATTTCTGCCCATTACCTCGATGATACTGCATCTCTCATGAGAGGAAGAAGTATCCTTAACCTTGTCGATTGCCTGCATTGCTGTGTTGACAGCAGTATCGAAACCGATTGTGTACTCGGTACATGCAATATCCAGGTCGATGGTTCCGGGAAGACCGATGGTATTAATACCAAGTCTGGACAGTGCCTGTGCACCACGGTAAGAACCGTCACCGCCGATGACAACGATACCGTCGATACCGTGCTTTCTGCAGATCTCAGCACCCTTCTTCTGTCCTTCCGCTTCCTTGAACTCCAGACAACGTGCGGTTCCTAAGATCGTACCACCGCGCTGAATGATATCGGATACGTCCTTGGCTTCCATATCTATGATCTCTTCATTCAAAAGACCCTGATAGCCTTTTTTGATTCCCTTAACCTTCAGTCCTCTTGCAATGGCTGTACGAACAACTGCACGAATAGCAGCGTTCATTCCCGGTGCATCACCGCCGCTGGTCAATACGCCGATCGTCTTAATCTCTTTTGCCATGACTGTTACCTCCTAAGTAAACGAACGAATAATTTTCTCTTCTCGATTCCTTATTTTAATCTATTTTTGAGCGGTTTTCAATAGGTTTCGTTATAAATTTAACATTTTCTTTTCCGAACAGCAATGTAAGCTTTTCCATTAATGCCCCGTCGGCTTTTACCTGGAGATTTTGGGGCAGGATCTTAATATTTTTAATGTCCCGCAGATAGATCACCACATCGTCATCCCCGTCGGAATCCGCAATGGCCTGCAGCAGTTCCTGCTCTCTGGTCTTATAGGCCTCCATATTGGGGAACTGGATCCAGGCTCCCGCCGGCATGCCTTTTTTCTGAGGGGTTCCATTTGCCTGTGTACGCTGCCCGGACTGCATTTGTCCTGCTGCCTGACCGGTCTGTCCCACCGACATACTGTTGCTGTTCATACCGTCATTTTGGTATTGTCCGTAGCCGTTCCCGGCATTCCGGTATCCACCGGCACCGCCATTTCCACTTCCGTTTCCGTAGGATCCGCCGCGGCTGCTGCCGCCCCGGCCTCCGTAATTTCTGGGGAACAGGGGCTGGTTCGCCGCTCTCGCAGCCTGCGCATCCTCGAAACTGATGATCTGGTCGCAGATCAGCTTGCCGTCCTTGTCTTCTTCCAGGGATACTCTGCCCCGGATAAACACCTTCGCATCCTCCACAAGCAAGGTACTGTAGCGCTCGTACACCTGTGGAAATACCACGACTTCCACATTACCGATCAGATCCTCCACATTCAAAAATGCCATGATCTTGTCATTCTTGGTGTATTTTACTGTCTTGTCCGCGATCAATCCTCCGATGACTGCATTGGCCTGGTCCCTGACTAACTGCACCTCTCCGGTCTCTTCATCCAGGGCAAAATCCCCGGCAGTATTGCTGATGCAGTTCTGCCACAGCTCTTGATATTCCTCCAGGGGATGACCGCTGACGTAGACACCCAGCACCTCTTTTTCGAAGCCCAGCAGCATCTCCTTGTTGTATTCGCCCACATCCGGCATCCGGATATCGAATTCTTCCTTATCCTCTTCCCCTGCAATGTCAAACAGGGAGATCTGTCCGGCCAGATTGTTCTTTTTATCATGGGCAATATGGTCCGCGATCTGCACATAGACACTCATGAACTGTTTTCTCGTACCGCCCAGACCATCCAGAGCTCCTGCTTTGATCAGGTTCTCAATAGCCCGCTTATTCATCTCTTTTTTATCGGACATGCGGGTAATAAAGTCCTTCAGATTCGTGAAAGGGCCTCTTTCCTTACGCTCCTGTACCAGGCTGTCAATGATGGGACGTCCCACACTCTTGATGGCCGTCAGGGCATAACGGATCTTGCCATCCGATACGGAGAATCCGGCTTCTCCCGCATTCACATCCGGAGGCAGAATGGCAATATCCATGTTCCGGCAATTCAAAATATATTCGGATACCTTTTTCGGGTTATCGATGACGGACGTCATCAACGCCGCCATGAATTCTACGGGATAATAGTATTTCAAATACGCTGTCTGGTAAGCCACCACTGCATAACATGCCGCATGGGACTTGTTGAACGCATATTTGGCGAAATCCATCATCATATCGTAGATCTGTCCGGCTGTCTGCTCGTCAATGCCGTTGGCAATACAGCCGGGGACATTTTCCTCCGGGTTGCCGTAGATGAAGTTGGCCCGCTCTTTTTCCATGACGGACTGTTTCTTCTTACTCATGGCACGGCGCACCAGATCGCTTCGTCCCAGTGTATAGCCCGCCAGATCACGAACGATCTGCATTACCTGTTCCTGATATACAATACAGCCGTAGGTGGGCTTTAAGATCGGCTCCAGCTGGGGACAGGCATAAGTTACCGCATCCGGATGATTTTTACCCTGAATATACTTCGGGATAAAATCCATAGGACCTGGACGATACAGGGAAATACCAGCCACCACATCTTCCAGATTCTGGGGACGCAATTCCTTCATGAAGCTCTTCATTCCGGCACTTTCCAGCTGGAACACTCCTTCCGTTCTGCCGGTGCCGATCGATGCCAGCACCTTCGGATCGTTGTAGTCAATCGCATCCACATCAATATGTCTGCCGGTGGTATTTTCAATGAATTTTACCGCATCATGGATCACTGTCAGCGTGCGCAGCCCAAGGAAATCCATTTTCAGAAGCCCCAGTTCCTCCAATGTCGTCATGGTAAACTGGGTAACGATGGAACCGTCGGAGCCTCTGGACAGAGGAACAAATTCATCCGCCGACTTCTGGCAGATGACTACACCCGCTGCATGCATGGAGGTATGTCTGGGCAGTCCTTCCAGACGCTTGCACATATCAATCAGATGATGTACCTGTTCGTCCTCCTGGTACAGCTTACGGAACTCCGGATTCATTTCCAGAGCCTTATTCAGGGTAATATTCAACTCGTTGGGAACCATCTTCGCAATGGAATCCACAAAAGCATAGGGCAGATCCATCACACGTCCCACATCACGGATGACACCCTTGGCTGCCAGGGTACCGAACGTAACGATCTGCACCACCTTGTCGTTGCCGTATTTTCTGCCCACATAATCAATGACTTCCTGTCTCCGTTCGAAGCAGAAGTCCACATCAATATCGGGCATGGACACACGTTCCGGATTCAGGAAACGTTCAAACAGCAGATTATAATGAATGGGATCAATGTTGGTGATCTTCAGGCAATATGCCACGATACTTCCCGCAGCGGAACCTCGTCCCGGTCCCACCGGAATCCCGTGCTCTTTCGCATAGTTGATGAAATCCCATACGATCAGGAAATAGTCCACATATCCCATTCTGCGGATGACACCCAGCTCGTAATCCAGACGTTCCCGCAGGGTCTGTCCGGTCTCCCCGGCAGGCTGGTCACCGTCACCGTAACGCTCTGCCAGTCCGTCATCGCAGAGCTTATTCAGGTAGCTCCAGGAATCGTACCCCTCCGGCACATCGTATTTCGGCAGCTTCGTCACGCCAAACTCTATCTCCACATTACAACGGTCTGCAATCCTCTGGGTATTCTCCACGGCCTCCCATGCATAGGGGAACAGTCCCTTCATTTCCTCTTCGCTCTTGACGTAATACTGACCGCCCTCATAACGCATGCGATCCTCGTCCGCCAGCTTTTTGCCGGTCTGCAGACACAGCAGAATATCGTGGGGAATCGCATCCTCAGCATAGGTGTAATGCACATCGTTGGTGGTTACCAGCGGAATGTCCAGTTCTCTGCTCATCTGGAGCAGTTCCATGTTCACCGTACGCTGCTCCGGGATACCGTGATCCTGCAATTCCAGAAAATAATTGCCCTTGCCGAAGCAGGCCTCGTATTTGCGGGCCGCTTTTCTCGCTTCGTCCTTCATTCCCTTCAGAATAAACCGGGGCACTTCACCTGCAAGGCAGGCAGACAATGCGATAATTCCCTCGTGGAACTCCTGCAGCACTTCCATGTCCACACGGGGTTTATAATAATATCCTTCCGTAAAGCCACGGCTGACGATTTTCATCAGGTTCGCATAGCCGGTATTGTTCTCCGCTAACAGCACCAGATGGTGATAACGGTCCTCTCCACCGGTCAGCTCCTTGTCAAACCGGGAGTTGGGAGCCACGTACACCTCACAGCCCAGGATCGGCTTAATTCCTGCTTCCCTTGCCGCACGGTAGAAATCGATCACACCGTACATAACACCGTGATCGGTGATCGCTGCGCTGTTCATGCCCAGTTCCTTGACTCTGGCTACGTACTCCTTGATCTTGTTGGAACCGTCCAGCAGCGAATATTCTGTATGAACATGAAGATGTGCAAATGCCATTTTGTCGTTCCCTTTCTAGTGCAGTTCTTTTGCTTTTCTGACGCATTCCTCGTAAGTTGCTCCCACCTGTTCCCTGTGGTAGCCGGGAGCCAGCATCGCCGCGAAATACAAGGTCTCCAGTGTCTCTTCCTGTGCCGGTGTGGGATGGGAAGGCACCACCACACGGGTACTCCATATTAACATACAGCCGGTATACTCCACCATGAAAAATATGGGCTCCATATTTTTCTCCATACGGCTGTTCAGTGTCAGTTTATCTTCGCCGGAGATTTCCTCCAGCTTTTTGATATGAGAAGGCTGTGGCTCTTCCACACTGCCGTCCGGCAGGATCACGCACTCGCAGGGATCCATATCCTCTCTGTGTGCATTGATAAATTCCATGACAGTCATTCTCACACCTCCTTTGTTCCGTCTGTCAGTCTGTCTGTTCTTCCGCCCGGACCGCCCAACGCATCTTCGTGGAACGGGCTCTGCCGTTCTGTACACATTCCTCCGCAGAAGGGCGGATCACGTCTTTCGCATAATCGGCATAAATGCCGTTCCGGTAGCCTTCCTTCAATGCCTGCTTCACCAGCTTGTCTTCGCCGGAATGGAAAGTCAGGATAGCTACTCTTCCGCCAGGTTTCAAGGCTCCCGGCAGCTTTTCCATGAACTCATACAATACTTCAAATTCGCGGTTCACATCAATACGCAAGGCCTGAAAAGTTCTCTGACAGGTCTTTTTGATGGTATCCTTTTTCTCCTTCTCCGGGAGGAAATCCAGAGTCTTTTCGATGACTTCCCTTAATTTTGTAGTAGTATCGATCCGGTGTCCTTTACGGATCTCATCGGTGATGGCCTTCGCCAGTTCCTCGCAGTAGGGTTCGTCGGAATTCTCGTAAAGCATTCCCGCCAGTTCTTCTCTGCTGATGGTATCCAGGCGCTCTGCTGCACTGATTCCTTGCTGCTGATTCAGTCTGAGATCTAGCGGACCGTCCACCTTGAAAGAAAAACCTCTGCTGGGATTATCGATCTGCATGGAAGATACTCCCAGATCCGCCAGAATAAAATCAAATCCGCCGACCTCTTTTGCGATCTCATCTATAGTGCAGAAATTCTGTAATCTGATGGTCAGAATCTCTTCTCCGTAACCGGCCTCTGCCAGTCGTTTCTTCGTCTTGGCAGACTCCTCCGGATCTACGTCTGTGGCATAGATATGCCCACGCCCCTGCAGCTGCTCCAACATGGCTTTCGTATGTCCACCGTAGCCCAGTGTTGCATCAAATCCGGTCTCTCCCGGCTGGATCTTCAGGAAATCCAGAATCTCCTTTACCATAATGGAGATATGCATGCCTGCGGGAGTGTTTCCCTTCTGAATCACATGGGCAATGGTATCTCCGTATTTTTCGGGCTGTAATTCCTTATATTTTTCCTCAAATTTTCTGGGGTATTTCCCTTTATAACGCACCCGGCGCTTGTGGGGTGTCTGTTCCTGATCCATTCCCATGGTTACCTCATTTCACTCATTTTGTTCCAGTTCTGTTCCCTGTAATTATATCGCATATCAGATATCCTTGTCCACTTCCTGTCAGAGAAAAAAAGCAGGCATCGTTGCCGATACCTGCTTTTCCAGCTGTACTATATTTTTCTCAATGTCTCAGCCGTTCTTATTCCTGAGGAAGAATAAACTTGCTGATCAGCTCATCCAGAGAGATTGCCTGTGCAGACAATTCCTGGCTGGTAGCGGAAGATTCTTCTGCGGTAGCGGAGTTGGACTGTACTACCTCGGAGATCTGGTTGACACCCTGCTCTGCCTGATCCATGGCATTGGCCTGGTCCTTGGAGATCTCGCTGATACTGCGGGAAGACTCTGCAATCTTGCCGATACCGTCTACTACGATCTCGATGGAAGCAGCAGCGCTGTCTGCAGCCTGGTTGCCTTCCTTGATCTCCTGCATGGAACCTTCAATCAGGTCTCTGGTATCTACAGCAGACTTGGTACTCTGCTCTGCCAACTGACGGATCTGGTCAGCAACCACAGCGAATCCACGGCCTGCCTCACCTGCTCTGGCTGCCTCGATGGAAGCATTCAGGGACAACAGGTTGGTCTGGGATGCAATATCCTCGATTTCAGAAATGATATTGCCGATCTTGTTGGAAGTATCACTGATTCTGGCCATAGCATCCACCATAGCCTTCATCTCTGCTCTGCTGTTATCTGCTTCGTTTGCATATTTTCTGGCCTGCTCATAGGACTCCTGTGCCTGTTCAGCAGCCTGCTCAATATTGGAAGTAATGTTGGTAATGGTAGCCTGCAGTTCTTCTACGGCACCTGCCTGCTCGGTAGCGCCCTCTGCCAGATTCTGGGAAGCATCTGCCAGGTTAGCTGCACCTGCGGATACCTGCCTGGAAGACTCCTCGATGGAACGCAGTGTCTGAACCATCTGTGTCTTCATGTTACGGATAGACAGAAACAACTGTTCAAAATCACCCTGATACATATCCGGGTTCTTGGAAGTGATGTTGTAATTGCCGTTTGCCATCTGGCTCATAACTTCTCCGGTGTCGGCAATGACAAAACTCAGCTTTTCTGCCATTTCATTTGCAGAATGAATCATGTCAGCGATCTCATCCTTACTGTTCAGTGTCGGGAACGGATCGGACAGGTTACCCTGTGAAAAAGTCTCCAGACGCTTTGCCAATGCATCCAGCGGTGCTGCGATTCCCTGAGAGATTGCATGTTCCATTCTCGTTGCAATGATAATTGCCAGCACGATCACACCAACAATGATAAGCAGGAAAATAAATCCCATGATATTCAGTATGGAAGAAAGGGAATCTCCTTCACGGACATTCTCGTTCATAAGTTCACGCATGGTATCATAAATTTCATTATAAAGCGGTGCTACCTGATTCTGCATCAGCTCCTGTGCCTGCATACGCTTCTCTTCCATATCCACCTTACCGGTATTAATGGCCTGCTGATCCAGCTCCCAGTACTGCTGAATCTGCTCATTTACCTGATCATACAGTTCCTTCTCCTTTGAAGAAACAACAGTCTCGCCGACAACTTCCCAGTATTCAAGAAAAGCCTGCTTCTTCTCATCGTGAGTCGTGATCAGACCGTCCACCAGATCCGGGTCGTTATATCCTATGATTCCACGGGTTGCGGATCTTACATCCGTGAATACAGTCATGGCCTTACCGATATCTCCCTGTGAAAAACCGTAATTGGTCAATGCATGCTGATAGCGGTTCATGGTAACGATCATTGCCAGTGCTCCGAGCACTCCTGCAATAGATGATATAACTACAATAATGACAAAAGCTTTTTTCAGGCGCTGCCTGATTTTCAAATTTTCGAACATTTAACATTTTGTAAAAATATGTAAATAACTTTTTTAATTTCGATTATATTTTTATATTTTATTTGTCTTTTCCCTGTTTTCCGTGTGTGGCGGATCAATATTCTCCATTAAACGCATTCACTGTATACACAGAAAACTCTCCTCAACAGAATAACATCTGTCCGGAGAGTTTTTCATAGTAATAGTAATATAGGAGATTATAATGCTTTTTTGATGGCTGCCATCAGTTCGTCATAGGTCTCATAGGCCGGCAGCTCCGGATGATCCTTCTTGATCTGTTCGGTGCTCTTGAACAGGAACCCTGCCTTGCTGGCCTGGATCATGCCCAGATCGTTGTGGCTGTCACCGCTGGCGATGGTCTGGAAGCCGATAGACTGCAATGCCTTCACCGTAGTGTACTTGGAATTCTCCACACGCATCTTAAAACCGGTGATTTCACCGTTGTCAGCTACCTCCAGGGAATTACAGAAGATGGTGGGGTAACCCAGTTTTTTCATCAGAGGGCCCGCAAACTGTGAAAAAGTGTCGCTGATAATGATGACCTGGGTAATGGAACGCAGCTCATCCAGGAATTCCTTCGCCCCGGGGATGGGGTCGATCTTCGCGATAGTCTCCTGAATCTCCTTCAGTCCCAGACCGTGTTCCTTCAGGATGCCAAGTCTCCATTTCATTAATTTATCGTAATCCGGCTCGTCTCTGGTGGTTCTCTTCAGTTCCGGGATTCCGCTGGCCTCCGCAAAAGCGATCCAGATCTCCGGCACCAGTACTCCCTCCAGATCCAGGCATACAATATTCATATCCATCCTTATGTCCTCCCAGTAAATTCAAATGTATTTGTGACAAGTATACCCCATTTTACCTTTTTACGCAACCTTTTACTTTATTGTTGTAACGTGTTCTTGTAATGCAGTTGTAAATTTTTCTCAGATATATCATCATACGCACACAATTTTGAAACGAATATTTCCATGTGTTTTACATATTTTCGTTTCATGTCGTAGATGCCAAAGAGTGCCGCTTCACATTGTTTTCTGAAATTTGCTTGTAAATTCCACTTTTTTTCTGTTATTTTTGTGACATTTTAACTGTTTACTTTGTTCTATATGTGCTATAATAACCATAGTGCAAAAAGAACTTCTACAAGCTCTCATCTACACGAAACAAACGTAGAGATCGAGGAGGTCATCATTATGTTGACATTAAAAGCTGAAAAAAGAAATCCTGACGAAAAAGCAAAGAAATTAAGAAGAGACGGTTTTATCACCGGTGTTTTGTACGGAAAAGAAATGAAAGAGAATGTTTCCCTGAAATTCACAGAGAAGGATGCATCCGCTTTTATCAAGAATGCAAAAGAAGGCACCCAGGCTTATCTGGAACTGGATGGTAAGAATGTAGATGTTCTGGTAAAAAATATTGATTTTGATCCTCTGACCAAGAAATATATGGCTCTGGACTTTCAGGCTCTGGTAGCCGGCGAAATCGTATCCGCTACTGTTCCCATTGTCTATGTGAACGAAGACAAGGTACAGGGTATCTTCGAAGCAGAATTGTCCGAGGTGCATTACAAAGCAGATCCCGCACATCTGCTGGAGCCCGTTGAAATTGATCTGGCCGCTCTGCCCCAGACTACGAAGACCATGTATGTCAAGGATCTGAAGCTGGAAGAAAAAGGTGTGCATGTCACTACCTCCGGAGAACAACAGCTGTTCCATATCGGCGAGTACGGTCAGGAAGAGCCTGCGGATACCGAAGAAGCAACCGAAACCAAATAATTCTGTCTATCCATAAAAAACCGGTGTCTGAAGTCTTTCTTCAGACACCGGTTTTTATTATTCAGCAATATTCTTACAGATATTTCTTCAACAGTTCTACCTTATCCAGCTTCTCCCAAGGCAGATCCACATCGGTACGTCCGAAGTGACCATAGGAGGAGGTCTGCTTGTAGATAGGTCTGCGCAGGTTCAGCATCTTGATGATGCCTGCAGGTCTTAAATCGAAGTTCTCACGGATGATCTCCACCAGCTTGTCGTCATGCAGTTTGCCGGTGCCGAAGGTATCTACCATGATGGAAGTAGGATGTGCCACACCGATAGCGTAAGACAGCTGGATCTCACACTTTTCAGCCAGTCCTGCCGCTACGATATTCTTGGCAACGTAACGTGCTGCGTATGCCGCACTTCTGTCCACCTTGGTGCAGTCCTTGCCGGAGAATGCTCCGCCGCCGTGACGTGCATATCCACCGTAGGTGTCTACGATGATCTTACGGCCAGTCAGTCCGCTGTCGCCGTTAGGTCCGCCGATTACGAAACGTCCGGTAGGATTGATGAAGAACTTGGTGTCTGCATCGATCATGTCTGCGGGCAAAACAGGATCGAATACATACTTCTTGATGTCCTCATGGATCTGCTCCTGAGATACATGTTCGTCATGCTGGGTAGACAGAACGACTGCCTCCAGACGAAAAGGCTTGCCATTCTCATCATACTCTACGGATACCTGACTCTTTCCGTCGGGTCTTAAATAGGAAAGTGTACCATCCTTACGAACCTTGGTCAGCTGTCTGGTCAGCTTGTGTGCCAGAGAGATGGGATACGGCATATATTCCGGAGTCTCATCCGTAGCATAGCCGAACATCATACCCTGATCTCCGGCACCGATGGCATCCAGCTGTTCATCGGTCATGTGGCTTTCTTTTGCTTCCAGGGCCTTGTCTACGCCCATGGCGATATCAGTGGACTGCTTGTCCAGAGATACCATAACGGCACAGGTGTTGCCGTCGAATCCCTTCTCGGAAGAATCATAGCCGATCTCGGTCACGGTCTTACGAACAATAGCGGGAATATCAATATTTGCCTTGGTGGTGATCTCACCCATTACCAGTACGAAACCGGTATTGGTGCAGGTCTCACATGCTACACGGCTGAACGGATCCTGCTCCATCAGCGCATCCAGTACCGCATCAGATACGGCATCACAGATTTTGTCGGGATGTCCTTCGGTTACGGACTCCGATGTAAATAAACGTTTTTCCATTTGTCCTCCATTCTGCTTCCCTGTGGGAAGAGGGTCTAGTGTATGAGTTGCTAAAGTCCTGTCATTCAGAGCCTCATTCGTAAAATCAAATTTTCAATGCCGACAGCTCTGAATGATGCAAAAAAGTCCGCTTTCATAAGCGGACTGATTTATTGTGCGATCAAATCCTCTTATTGTTCGACAGTTATTCGCTCAGGTGGGCACCTTCCGCATTCTGCGGGGTTGCCGTGGCTTCATCGATCCTATGTATCTCCACCACTCTGAATAAGGGAAAGTCTATATGAACTTTTCTACGCTAATTAACTTACTATGAGTTACCTGTTTTGTCAACAGACATTTTTTTCAAAATGTCATTCTGTTGTGGTTTATGAGAAATCCACTCATTAACCGATCTTCAGCTTGAACTTCTGCAGGTCCCGCTCCGTCTCGATCAACTCGATCTGGGCTCCCAGTCCCTGTAATTTCAGGTGGAAATCCTCATAACCTCTCTCAATATAGCGGATATCATCCACAGTAGAGAATCCTTCTGCAGACATGGCAGCCAGTACCAGTGCTGCTCCCGCCCGCAGATCCGGTGCGGAAATATTGGCTCCGGTATATCTGGATACACCGTCGATGATAGCGGTGTTGCCTTCTACTTTGATGCTGGCGCCCATACGGGTCAGCTCATCCACATATTTGAAACGGTTCTCGAAAATACTCTCCGTCACGATGCTGGTTCCTTTGGAAAGTCCCAGCGCCACTGTGATCTGGGGCTGCATATCCGTAGGAAATCCGGGATAAGGCAGGGTCTTCACCTGGGTATGCTTCAGAGGCTTGGACGCTACCACACGGATACAGTCATCCGCCTCCTCTACTTCACAGCCAATCTCCAGAAGTTTTGCCGTAATAGACTCCAGGTGCTTCGGAATCACATTTTTCACCGTCACATCGCCCTTGGTCACTGCCGCTGCGAACATAAACGTACCGGCTTCGATCTGATCGGGAATCACGGCATACTCTGTGCCATGCAGATGGGAAACACCCTTGATACGGATCACATCCGTACCGGCACCCTTGATATTTGCTCCCATGCTGTTCAGGAAGTTCGCCAGATCCACCACATGAGGCTCCTTGGCAGAGTTCTCGATAATCGTGGTGCCTTCCGCCATTACCGCAGCCATCATGATATTGATGGTAGCGCCGACACTGACCACATCCATATAAATATGGCTGCCGCGCAGATGCTCCGCCTGTGTCTTGATCAGGCCATGCTCGATCTTCACGTCCGCGCCCAGAGCACGGAAGCCCTTAATATGCTGGTCGATGGCACGGCAGCCGATATCACATCCACCGGGAAGTGCCACTTCCGCATGCTTGTATTTACCTAACAAAGCACCGATCAGATAGTAGGACGCTCTGATCTTCTTGATATTTTCATCTTCTACTACAAGTTCACTGATGTTGGATGCATTGAGAGTCACTTTGTGACGGTCGGTTCTCTTTACGATCACGCCGATGTTCTCCATGGCGCTCAAAAGGACATTCGTATCTCTTACATCCGGCATATTTTCTATATAAACAGTCTCATCCGTCATCACGGAAGCAGCAAGAATAGGAAGTGCCGCATTCTTGGCACCTCCTATTTCAACTTCACCGACTAATGGATTACCGCCTTTAATTGCGTATTGTTCCATTGTTTCTTACCTCTGTCATTCTCAGATCAGAAAAACCTTCTTATGCACTTATACCACATTTTCGCACATTTGTAAATACAACGCCCTAATTCAGGTACTTCAACGGGTTCACCTGGCTACCATTAATGAGGATCTCAAAGTGAAGATGAGGTCCCGTACTTACGCCGGTATTACCGCTCAGTGCAATACGTTCTCCCTGTTTTACCGTCTGGCCGACCTTGACGAGCACCTTGCTCAGATGTCCGTATCGGGTCTGTCTGCCGTCTTCATGGTTGATATAGACACAATAACCGTATCCACTTCCCCATCCGGCTCTGGCCACTGTACCGCCGCAGGATGCAAATACCGCAGTTCCGGTAGGAACCGACCAGTCCACACCCTTATGGTAGCTGCTGGCACCCTTGGTAGGTGACTTTCTGCGTCCGAAATTGGAACTCAGACGTCCACCGGAAATAGGCTTGATATAGGTCGGAGGAATCTTGGTGCCTCGTTCCACAATCTTGGGAACTGCCTCCATGACCACTTCTTCCTTCAGAATATCCCTGGTGACCTCTCTGTCATTCAGATAAGATACATCCGCCACTACCCGACGGAAACCGGCGGAGGGCTGCTGCAAAATCTTGGTCTGGGTCGTATACCAGGAATCGTTGTCCACATAAATTACATCTGCATCATAGATTTCTTCATAATAATTCTGCTCCATGCGCTCCACGGACAGCTCCGGCTGCGGCACGGTAATGATCAGCTTGTCCCCTACGCGGATCGTAGAATTTTCATCGGTCAGTGTCTCGCTGTTCATGGCGATGATCTGATCCATCGGAATATTTACTTTAATCGAAATCTCCGACAGGGTATCTCCGCTGACTACTTCATATTCTCCGGGGGTCTCCTGATCCTTGATCACATCCTCGATTGCCTGATCCAGCGGAGTCAACATGCTTTCCGGAAGATAGGTCTCTACGATTTCCACCTTTTCCGCAAAGTCCATGGTCATCAGCCCAAGATCATAGTCTTCGAAATCTTTTTCCCCCTGCTGGTCTGCCTGGGAGCCCGCCTGATCCAGTACGGACTGTACACCGCCTGCATAGATGGATTCTTCCTTCTGTTCTTCCTGAGCGGTCAGTTCCTGTTTATTGACTACCTCGGTGGTAAGAACATTGAATTCCTTCTGTGCATCGTGAGTCAGTTCCACGCTGAATTTGTCTTCACTGTCGTATTTGTCCACTGCTGCCTGCAGCAGAGACTCCACATCCTCCACGCTGGACAGGTTGACCATATATTCATTTACTTTCATTGTATAGGATCTGTGGGAAGTCTCACGGATACTGCTCTCCAGTTCCCGTTCCATGGCTGCCAGCAGATTGTCCTCATTGTCCAGTGTTCCCCACAGCACTTCTTCACCGACCAGCTTTAAATCTGCGTCCATAAAGATCATATCATCACTCTGGGAAGCGATATTCCTTCTGGCTTCCTGCAGAAGCTGCTCCGCTCTGTCTGCTTCGCCCACCGTTCCGATCTCATTGCCGTTCAAGAACACGTGGAAGTAATTCTCTCCGGTCTTTTCAAACGCTGCATACCCTTTGAGGAAAAAGAGGCTCACAAAAAGAGTGGCCAGCGTTGTTTTCACATATGTATATTTTACTCTTTTCGAGTAAGATGTCAGTTTCTTCATGAATTCCTTCTCGATCTATCGTATCTGAAAACAGTATGCCCCCTTCGGGCATTCTGTATACCTGTCTTACTGTAATAACTTTGTAACATATAGATTCTATCAGCATTTATATGCCTTGTAAAGAAAGAATGTCTGTTCGATTTTTTTGTTTTCTCCCGAACCGATCTATGCTATACTGGAGGTAAATAAAACGGTCTGATCCGGAAAGGAGACGCCATGAGGGAACCGGTCATTTTTCATATTGATGTCAATTCCGCTTTTTTAAGCTGGACGGCGCTGGCCCGTCTGGAACAGGGGGATCCTGTGGATCTGCGCACGATCCCTTCCATCGTAGGCGGTGACACCTCCACCAGACACGGGGTGGTGCTGGCCAAATCCATTCCCGCCAAGGCTTTCGGCATCACTACCGGTGAACCGGTGGTCAATGCCCTGCGCAAATGTCCGCATCTGGTCATGGCTTCTCCGGATCATAATATGTACCGTCTGAAAAGCCAGATGCTTATGGAACATCTGGCGGGTATCTGCCCCGACATCGAACAGGTCAGCATCGATGAATGTTATATGGACTATACGCCCATTGCGGGGAACTACGCCTCTCCCGAGGAAGCCGCTGCTTTCATTCGTCACTCTGTTTTTGAAAAATTTAAATTTACGGTAAATGTGGGAATTTCGGATCGAAAGGTTCTGGCTAAGATGGCCTCTGATTTTGAGAAACCGGATAAGACTCACACCTTGTATCAGCGGGAAATAGCGCAGAAAATGTGGCCGCTACCTGTTTCCGCCCTGTTCACCTGCGGACATTCCAGTGCGGAGACTCTCCACAAATTAGGTATTCTCACGATCGGGGATCTGGCAAAGACGGATCCTGCGATCCTGGAAGCACATTTAAAAAGTCACGGTCGTTGTCTGTGGCAGTATGCCAACGGCATCGACGATTCCACAGTAGTCCTGTCTCCTTCCAAGGCAAAAGGGATCGGCAACTCCACCACTTTAAGCAGCGATGCCACCACCAAAGAGGAAGCCTGTAAAGTATTGCTGTCTCTGTGTGAATCCGTGGGCAGGCGTCTACGGGCCTCCCACCAGTTGGCAGGACAGATCTGCACGGAGATCCGGTACAGTGATTTCCGGAACGTTTCTCACCAAATGCCGATAGACATTCCCACGGCTTCCGTGAATCTCCTGTACGAAGATGCCTGTGCATTATTCGACGAATTATGGGATTCCACTCCCATACGGCTTCTGGGGATCCGCACTTCCAAGCTGGTGCCGGAAGACGAACCGGTTCAGCTCAGCCTGTTTGATTTTCCGGCTCCCCGTTCCGAGAAACAGCAGAAGCTGGATGCCGCACTGGATAATATCCGGGCAAAATATGGCAAGGATGCCATCAAGCGGGGGCGTTTTCTCTAACGCTGCGTGGTAATGATCATGTTGAGTACCGCCTTGGTCTCACCCACATTGTGATAGACATGTTTCCTGTCACAGGCAAAATAGAGAGAACCACCTGTCTTCACCAGAAAACTGGAATCTTCCAGAATCAGTTCGACCTCCCCGGATACCACCGTCAGGTATTCCCAGGTCTGCTCCCCGTGGGATTCGCTTTCCATCCGGGCATTTCTGGTCAGCTCGCCCTGATAGATCTCGAAATTTCTTCCGGCATCGTAGGGCAGCATCACATAGATCCGGTATTCCCCTTCCTTTGCCTTGCATACCGGAGCCTCTTCCGGAGACGGCACCACCATGATTTCTTTCCTATTATAAATCAACTGTTCAAAAGGTACCTTCAATCCCTCCACGATCTTCCCGATAGTGGACACCGTGGGATTGGATTCTCCTCTCTCGATCTGTCCCAGCATGCTTTTGCTGACACCGGTACGCTCCGCCAGCATATCCAGACTCATATTTTTGGATTTGCGGATTCTTTTCAGATTGAATGCTATGTTTTTATCGATCTGTGTCATATGCTTCACCCGGACTTTCCCATGATTGCGGTACCCGGCAGATATTTTCCCGCCACCGCATAAAAAAAGCATCAGACTCCCGTCTGATGCTCAGACTGTAGACAAAACGCTTTTGGTCAGCACTCCAGAAGCGTTTTTCTTGTTTTGGGTTCAAAAAGTGTGTACTTGATCAATAA
>NZ_JAOQJO010000009.1:0-103774 GCF_025567015.1 Waltera acetigignens
TACTTCTTATATGCTTGTAAGTACATAATTTTTGCAGTCATGACACAAGAAAAGCTCCCTCACAGGAAGGAGCTTTGTCTACAGTCTGAGACAGGTCGAACTGACCTGTCTTTTTATATCTGATAAACTTATAATCTTGTGATCACAAAGATATCATAGATTGCCTGAATTGCAGTCTCAAAATCTTCATTTGCCACACCGATGATGATGTTCAGCTCGGAAGATCCCTGGTCGATCATCTTGACATTGATATTTTTGTGTGCCAGTGCGGAGAAGATTCTGCCTGCAGTGCCGCGGGTGGACTTCATGCCACGGCCTACGACAGCGATCAATGCCAGGTCGGATTCGATGTCAATGGCGTCGGGATTGGCCAGTCTATGGATGCCTGCCACTACCTTCTGTTCCTTGTGCATGAACTCATCCTGATGTACGAATACCGTCATGGTATCAATGCCGGAGGGAACATGCTCGAAAGAAATACCATTTTCTTCAAATGCCTGCAATACCTTTCTGCCGAAACCGATCTCGGAGTTCATCATATCTTTTTCAATATTGACGGAGCAGAAGCCCTTCTTGCCGGCGATACCGGTGATCACGTATTTGGACTTCTGACAGGTGCTTCCCACGATCCAGGTACCATTGTCCTCGGGAGCGTTTGTATTGCGGATATTGATAGGGATACCTTCCTGACGTACCGGGAAAATGGCATCCTCATGAAGAACGGTAGCACCCATATAGGCCAGCTCGCGAAGTTCACGATAGGTGATAGTCTCAATAGCCTCGGGATGATCAATGATGCGGGGATCCGCAATCAGGAAACCGGATACATCGGTCCAGTTCTCATAGACATCCGCTTTGGCAGCCTTGGCCACGATGGAACCGGTGATGTCGGAACCGCCTCTGGAGAAAGTCTTCACCGTTCCGTCGGGCATGGCACCGTAGAAGCCGGGTACAACTGCTTCCTTGCTCTCTGCCAGTCTGGCACGCAGTACTTCATTGGTCTTTGCTGCGTCAAATTCGCCGTTCTCATCGAAGAAGATGACGGTTGCCGCATCAATGAAATCATAGCCCAGATAATTTGCCATGATAATACCGTTCAGATATTCACCACGGGAAGCCGCGTAATTGCTGCCGGCCTTTGCCTTAAAATTCTTCTCAATAGTCTTGAACTCATCGACAAGATCCAGATCCAGCTGCAGTCCGTCGATGATCTCCTGATAACGGGCTTTGATAGCATCCAGCTCTGCCTTGAAGCTCTTGCCCTGATCTGCCAGATCATAGCAGGCATACAACATATCCGTTACCTTGGTGTCATCGGAAAATCTTTTCCCCGGTGCGGAAGGTACCACATATTTTCTCTCCTTATCTGCCCGGATGATGTTTCCTACTTTTTTGAACTGCTCTGCGCTCGCCAGAGAACTTCCACCGAATTTCACTACTTTTGACATAACATTTTCTCCTCAACTCTATCTAATAATAGTATATCCTTTTTATACCAGACGGATCCTGCCGAGCATGTGCTCGCCCAGTGCCTCGTATTTTGCCTGAAAATCTTTTTCCTTCATACTCTGTGTGAAGTATCCGAAGTCTTCCTTCCGGTCCTTAAGATGTACCACCCGGCCTCCGGGGAACGCTGCTGTAACCGCATCTTCCGCTCCGGCCTTTGCCCGGATGAAGAAACTTCTCTCGGCCTCGCCGATGTCTGCCAGCTTTACTTCCTCTTTGTCCCAGAAGCACATGATTACCTTGCCCTGATGTCTTGCACAGTCGATGACATCCGATACTACCGCGCTGGCGGTGGGAAGCTTACCTGCGCCCCGTCCGTAATACATGGAATCTCCCAGCATGTTGCCGGTGACAAATACAGCATTGAATACACCATGTACCATGGCAAGCGGATGTTCTTTGGAAAGTAAAAACGGTGCTACCATAACCTCTGCGGTATTATCATCAATGGCCCTGCTTCTGCCCAATAGCTTGATGGTATGATCTGTGGCATTGGCATATTCGAAATCCGCTGCTGTGATCTTAGTGATACCTTCGGTGGGAACCTTCTCGGAATCCACATTTTTACTGAACATCAGGGAAGACAGAATTGCAATCTTACGGCAGGCATCATAACCTTCCACATCCGCTTCCGGATTGCGCTCCGCATAGCCTTTGTCCTGCGCTTCCTTCAGAACCGCAGCAAAGTCCGCACCCTCTTTTTCCATTTTACTTAAGATATAATTCGTAGTACCGTTTAAGATACCGTTGATAGCCTCGATCTTCTCTGCTGTCAGGGAATAATTCAACGGACGGATAATGGGAATACCGCCGCCCACACTGGCTTCGAACAGATAGTTGCAATTATGTTCTCTGGCGATCTGCAGCAGTTCGGGACCGTGCTTGGCTACCAGCTCCTTGTTGGAGGTGCAGACGCTCTTGCCCCGTTCCAGAGCCTGCTTCGTGAACTGATAAGCGGCTCCGACACCGCCCATGGTCTCACAGACAATGGTCACACTGTCATCATGTAAGATCGTATTGAAATCATGAATGACTTTGTCCTCGTAAGGATCTCCGGGGAAATCTCTCAGATCCAGGATGTATTTTACCTTCAGTTCCTGTGCGGACTTCTTGTTCACCATGTCCTTGTTTTTCTCGATAACTTCCACCACACCGCTGCCCACGGTGCCGTAGCCTAATACTGCAACGTTGATCATATCATAACCCTTGCCTTTCTCATAGCCTGCAAACTTTCAGGTACTTTAGTACCTTGCGCAGGCACAAATTTGCGTGTGAAAAATTTTATTCTTTTGCCAGTATTTTTACATGATGTACACTGGGCTGTCCCTCCAGCTGCTCGATCATCCGGGAAATGTCCCCCGTGGTCTGCAATACCTGAATACTCAATGTCAGAGAAGCGATTCCGTTGATGGGAATACTCTGATGGATCGTCAGGATATTGGCCCGGTACTCTGCGATGATCTTCAGCACATCCGACAATATCCCCGGTTCATCATCCATCTGAAAGGTAAGAGTGATGGTCGTTCCCTGGGAATTGTCATGAAAGGGAAAAATATCATCTTTGTACTTATAAAAAGAACTGCGGCTGATACCTACCGCATCAACCGCTTCCTGTATGGTCAGAACCTTCTCTGACTCCAGAAGCCGCTTTGCTTCCACTACCTTTAACAGTACTTCGGGGATCGCCTTCTGCTTCACCACAAAATACTTGGTCGTTTCTCCCATATGTTATCCTTTCTTCCAGTTCGTATCTGTAGTGCGGACACTTGTTTTTCACCGAGGGATATTCTAGCACAGTAAAGCATGAAAGACAACCCCCATTTTTAACCTTTTGCTGTAAATTCCAAAAAGTTCAAAACAGGGGTTGTCTCTAATTCTTGCGGGGATATTTGTTCCCCGTCTCCCGATATGCGTTAAAATCCCATGCCGGTCCCGTCTGTAACCATTCATACATGACGTGTTCTGTATTCTCATAAAAAATGTACCGGCGTTCTCTTTTTTCTCCCTCCTGATATGGGAAAATCGCATCTCCCGCCGCTCCGTCCATCAGTCTCACATATGCATCCTGAAGATCCTCGTAAGCTGCAGGAACAAGCGATGTCTGTAACGGATGGCTCTCTCCCACACCTTTTACCAGGAACAGAGGATTCTGTCTGTCATATGCCGAGACCTCATTCTGAGGATCAAAGCCATGATCTGCCATAACGATAATAACCGAATTGTCATACAGGTCTGACTGTTTCAGCTTATCAAGAAACTGACCGATCACCCTGATATTGGCCTCCAGCGTCTCCGTATACGAAGAATCTCCTACCGTATTCAGATCCGCATCATACAGGAAAGGAACATGCCCTCCCTGCAAATGATAATACCGGAAACACTTTCCCTCCTGATACGTCACCTCTTCTTCCTGCATATGTGTGGCAAATTCTTTGAGATCCCAGGTATACAGAGGATTGCTCTCGTCCACAAAGGCATTGTGCTGCCCCTGCGTCTGTACAATGGCCCGATAACAGTATTCCTTTAGGAAAAACGGTGCGTAGCGGATGCCGCCCAGCTTGCAGATTGCCCGCCTGAAATACTTCCAGACATACGCCTCATGCTGCAGTTCCACCATATTGGAAAACTGATAGGTATACGAAGTCACCCACGGATCAGACTCATACAATGCGATGTCATAATCCCTCTCAGACAGTTCCCGGAACAATCCTGATTCATCCACAGCTGCCGCCGCGTAATCCAGATAATATTCTTCTCCTTCATACCATTTGCCCGATAAGATATACGGAACAGAAAACGCCGTCCAGGGATATGCTCCCACCATATCCGGATAATAAGTAAAATCAGCAAATGTCTCTGTATAGGCCGGATCCGAATCCATCACTTCTTCAAAAGTCTTCGCATCCACCGCATCCAACAGCAATACCAGGAAATTCTGATCCTGTGACAGACGGTACTGTCCGTTCTCCAGTGCATAATAAGTGGTTCTCTCCCGGTAAGCCCCTGTGGTCACAGTCATCGTCACAAGCGTTATCATGAGGATTCCCGAAAGTCCCGCACTCACAGCCATACAGATTCCCTGAAATCTCTTTGCACCAAGCAGCTTTGCCACGGTCACGACCGCTGCCGCTATGAGAATACACACTATCGCTGTCTTTATATTTTCTCCCCGGTAGTCCTCCCATACGATTTCCGTGCCGTCGAAAGGCGGCATATGATTCACCAGAAAATTGCCCTGCACATATAAAGTAAGCAAAACCACCAGTTCCGCTGCCGTAACGAACCGGCAAAAAACTTTGGAGATACAGGCTGCCAAAAGGATTCCCAACACATTCAGTCCAAAAAAAAGTGCAAAATTCTGCAGAACCGCTTTTAATATCTTATAAAAATCAAACCAGAATTCTGTCTGGTTCGTAACATACAATTCCAACGGTGCATAAATAAAAAAAATAAAACAGACAGCAAAAGCTGCCAGCAGTCCCGGCGCTGCCACCTTCCACCTGTCCGTCACAAAGGTTTTCCATTTCTCTTTTTTCATCTGTTCCCTCTATCTGCTGTTCTTTTGTATTCCGTCCAACATTTTAACACGACGACTGTATAAACTCAACTCCAACATAAATAAAGGCCAGCCTGCACATTTACATGTACGGGCTGACCTTTGCAAACAGCTTCTGCCTAGATCAGAGGATATTTGTCTGTTAATTTCTGAATGATGGCTCTGGCTGCGGGAACCTGTTCCTCGCCGCCCTTGATGACCATGGCAATGGCCTCTGCCACCTGATCCATATCCTCGGTGTTCAGACCTCTGGAAGTTACCGCAGGGGTTCCCAGGCGGATACCACTGGTCACGAACGGAGACTGGGGATCGTTGGGGATGGTGTTCTTGTTGGCGGTGATGTGAGCTGCATCCAACAGCTTCTCCACTGCCTTACCGGTCAGACCGTAAGGGGTCAGGTCTACCAGCATCAGATGATTGTCGGTACCGCCGGAGACAATCTTAATGTCACGGCTCATCAGGCCCTTGCACAATGCCTGTGCGTTGTCCACAATGTTCTTCTGATATACCTTAAAGTCGTCGCTTAATGCTTCCTCGAAGCAGACAGCCTTGGCTGCGATGACATGCATCAGCGGGCCGCCCTGAATGCCGGGGAAAATAGCTTTATTAAAATTGAATTTCTCGTTGGCTTCCTTGTTGCAGAGGATCATACCGCCTCTGGGTCCGCGCAGTGTCTTGTGGGTGGTGGTGGTCACTACATCCGCATAGGGAATGGGACTGGGATGAAGGCCTGCTGCCACAAGGCCTGCGATATGTGCCATATCTACCATCAGTACCGCACCGACTTCATCCGCTACTTCACGGAACTTTTTGAAATCAATGGTACGTGCATATGCAGAAGCACCTGCAATGATCATCTTGGGTCTGCATTCCAGGGCCAGCTCCCTCATTCTGTCATAATCCAGGAAACCGTTGTCATCCACGCCGTAAGGTACTACATGGAAATATTTACCGGACATATTGACGGGTGAACCATGGGTCAGATGTCCGCCGTGATCCAGATTCATACCCATAATGGTATCGCCGGGCTTCAGCACAGCGAACTGCACTGCCATATTTGCCTGTGCTCCGGAATGGGGCTGTACATTGGCATAATCACATCCAAACAGCTTCTTGGCACGTTCGATCGCCAGATTCTCGATGACATCCACGCACTCACAACCACCGTAATATCTCTTGCCGGGATATCCTTCCGCATATTTATTGGTCAGTGGACTTCCCATAGCTGCCATAACAGCCTTACTTACCCAGTTTTCAGATGCGATCAGCTCGATGTGACTGTTCTGACGATTCTCCTCGTCAATAATGGCCTGTGCCACTTCGGGATCTACTTTTTTTACTTCATCCAATGAATACATGCCTCATTCCTCCTTATGTTACGTTAATTCGCTAAACTTATGGTTTAGTATAGCATAGAACCTTTTATTTGCAAAGATAGAAAATGAACAATGTTGGCAGAAGCCCCCTGGTGTGTTAGAATAAACTTTAACATAACTATTCAGAGCCTCATTCGCCATAAAAATTTTCAAAATTATGCTCATTCATGCAAGCAGGATTCGCGAATTTATGCAATTTTTCCCGGTTCTGAATAGTTACAACTTTACGAAAGATGGGGAATTCTCATGTATCATATTATTATCAATCCCGCCTCCCGCTCCGGAAGAGGGGCAAAGATCTGGGCCGAACAGGTGGAGCCGGCTCTGAAAGCAGGCAATACCGAATATCAGACCTATTTTTCCGGGAAAGCCGGAGAAGTCCGACAGCTGGCCGCACAGATCACCGCAGAGCATGCTGCAGAGCCTGACTTAACGCTCATCGTTCTGGGGGGTGACGGCACGATAAACGAGACCCTTCAGGGCATTGCAGATCCTTCCAAAGTCATCCTCGGCTACATTCCCACCGGCTCCAGCAATGATCTGGCCCGAGATCTGGGAATTTCCAAGGATCCAAAGGCTGCTCTCAATCTGATCCTTCATAATAATACTCCCAGAGCCATGGATCTGGGGAGACTGACCTATCTGGACGAAGACCAGCCGGAAGAATCCAGGCTTTTTGCCGTCAGCTGCGGGATCGGCTTTGATGCCGCCGTCTGTGCGGAAGCCATGAGTTCCCGGATCAAGGATACCATGAACCGGATCGGCTTAGGAAAGCTGACCTATCTGGGTATCGCCTTAAAACAGCTGATCACTGCCCGCAAGGTCTCCTGCACGCTGACACTGGAGGACAAGGTACATGACAAAAAGGAATCCGTAGAACTCCCCCGTTTTCTGTTCGTGACCTGTATGAGTCACCGTTACGAGGGCGGCGGTTTCATGTTCTGCCCTCCCGCTGTCGATCATGACGGGGTATTGGATCTCTGTTCCGTAGGCAATATTTCCAAGGGATTGGTTCTGCTGGCCCTGCCCACTGCCTTTTTCGGCAAACATTATTTTGTCAAAGGCATCAATGCCCATACCGCCACACAGATGTCCATAACAGCTTCCGCTCCTCTGTGGGTGCATACAGACGGAGAAGTGACAAGAAAGAGCCGCGGTTTCCGGGTGGAATGTCTCCCCGGTGCCATCCGGATGATCACACCTTAAACAGATTTAACACACTCTAAAGATTTTCTTAAGAATGCTTAAGTATTCCAAAAAAGCCTTGATTTTTTTGTTCCGATAGCTATACTAAAATTGATTTTAGAACATAGGTTTTTAGAGAAATGAGGTTTTTATGGAAAAATTACGGATCTTCTATTTGAAATATAAACATGCCATTCCTCTTATTATATATGGCATTATTTACATGGCCTGGTTCGCCTGGCTGGAGAAAAATACTACCGGACATTACCGGATCATACATATGGCGGCGGATGATTATATTCCTTTTTGTGAAGTGTTCGTCATCCCTTACTTTTTGTGGTTTGCCTATGTATCGGCTGTGGTCATTTATTTCTTTTTCAAGAACAAAGAGGATTATTACCGCACCTGTATCTTCCTCTTCACGGGCATGACGATTTTCCTGATCGTATCCACCCTGTGGCCCAACGGACAGCACCTTCGTCCCGCTGTTATGCCGAGAGACAATATCTTCACCCGTATGGTAGCCGCTCTGTATCGGACAGACACTCCTACCAACCTGTGGCCCAGCATTCATGTATATAATTCTCTGGGTGCACACTTTGCCATTATCCGCAGCAAATGCTTTGAGAAGAAAAAAGGCATCCGCATCGGTTCCCTGATCCTGGCTGTCTCCATTATTATGGCAACCATGTTCATCAAACAGCATTCCGTATTTGATGTGCTTACTGCTTTCGTCATGGCGGCTGTGATGTACACGTTGGTATATCGTTATGATCTGCTGATCGCTGTCAGAGAGTTCCGCAATAAGAGAAAAGCAAAACCGCAGATCGGCTAAAGGTTGTTTCAAAACATGCGCCGACGGCGCAGCTATAAAAATGCAGTGACGTTACCCACGCCACTGCATTTCTTTTGCCCTCATTTATGATCTGTTACATTACAATACTTCTTCGCTCTTCCTCAATGCCGAGGCAATGACCGCATCCATATCATAGTAGCGGTATTCCGCCAGTCTTCCGCCGAAGATCACGTTCTTTTCCGTATCTGCCAGCCTTTTATACTCTGCATATAAAGCGCCGTTCTTTTCATCATTGACTGGATAATAAGGCTCATCTCCCGGCTTCCATTCGGAACTGTACTCTCTGCTGATGACCGTCTTCGGGAGATCCTGTCCCTGTTCGTCCTTGCCAAACTCGAACCATTTGTGCTCGATGATCCGGGTCCAGGGAGTCTCGCGATCCGTGTAATTCACCGCAGCATTTCCCTGGAAGTTGGGAACATCCAGCACCTCTGTCTCGAACCTGACGGAACGATATTCCAGTGCTCCCAGAGAGTAGCCGAAATAGGCATCGATGGGGCCGGTATAGACAACAGTCTCTGCCAGTTTATCCAGTTCCTCTTTCTGCTCCAGATAATCTGTGTTCAGGCGTACCTCAATGCCCTCTAACAGATGTTCCACCAGCTTCGTGTAACCGCCAATGGGAATGCCCTGATACAACGCATTGAAATAGTTGTTGTCAAAAGTCAGACGCACCGGCAGACGTTTGATAATGAAGGCCGGAAGATCTTTACAGTCACGTCCCCACTGCTTCTCGGTGTAGCCCTTTACCAGTTTTTCAAAAATATCCTTACCCACCAGAGAGATGGCCTGTTCCTCCAGATTTTTCGGTTCCGTGATCCCGGCAGTTTGCCGCTGCTCTTCAATCTTGGCCGCAGCTTCTTCGGGAGTCACCACGCCCCACATTTTATTAAAAGTGTACATGTTAAAAGGCAGTGAGTACAACTCTCCGTGATAATTGGCCACCGGAGAATTGGTGAAACGGTTGAACTCCGCAAATTGCGTAATGTATTTCCACACCTTTGTATCATTGGTGTGAAAAATATGGGCACCGTATTTATGGACATGAATTCCTTCCACGGTTTCCGTATAAATGTTTCCCGCCACATTAGGGCGTTTATCGATGACCAGAACCTTTTTCCCTCTGTCAGCCGCTTCTTTTGCGAACACCGCTCCGTACAATCCGGAGCCGACCACCAGATAGTCGTATTTCATAATTTATATATTTCCTTTCTCACAGTCGCATTCCTGCGCTTACGTTATTTCCGTACGACAGCCTTCTCTCCGAAGACACGTTTCAGAACCACCAGAGTAGCCAGTGTCAGCAGAATACCGATCACCAGACAGATCACCACATTCTGTACAAAACCGGCAATGATATAAGTCACAAAAGAGATTGCCGCCACAGTCAGCACATAAGGCACCTGGGTGGATACATGGTTGATATGATTACACTGTGCTCCCGCAGAAGCCATAATGGTCGTATCGGAGATGGGGGAGCAATGGTCACCCATAACGGCACCTGCCAGACATGCAGCCACGCCGATGATGATCAAATGCTCGGCTCCGGGTACAATAGCTCCGGTCGTGGGATCGGTAAATACGCCGGTAACGATAGGGATCAGAATACCGAAGGTTCCCCAGCTGGTACCGGAAGCAAAGGCTAAGAAACATGCTACAAGGAAAATGATGGCCGGAAGCATATTGGTAAGCCCTGCTGATGCTCCCTGCATCAGGCCTGCCACATAGACATCCGCACCTAACAGTCCGGTCATGGTCTTCAGAGTAACAGCAAAGGTCAGGATCAGCATTGCAGGTACCATGGCAATGAAGCCCTGCGTCAGACAGTTCATGGCCTCCTTGAAGGATACCAGTCTTCTGCACATATAGTATACAATGGCAAATAATAATGCGATCAAAGATCCCCAGGGAAGTCCCACGGAAGCATCCGTTGCGCTGAATGCATCGATAAAGCCCACGCCTTCAAAGAAGCCGCCGACATAGATCATGCCGATGACACAGCAGACAATCAGTACGATCACCGGGATCAACAGATCGTAGACCTTGCCTCTGGTGGAACCTTTGGGTGCATTGTCTGCATTGACCACGCGCTCTCCCTCGGTGAACAAGTCACCCTTTTCTCTGGCATTGCGCTCATGCTTTACCATGGGGCCGTAGTCGAAGCCCATCAGCGCCATACCAATGACGAATACGATGGTCAACAGAGAATAATAGTTATAAGGAATAGCTCTTACGAACAGTTCAATACCGGAATAAACACCTTCATCCACCATACCGGATACTGCGGCCGCCCAGGAAGAGATCGGTGCGATCATACAGATGGGTGCTGCGGTGGCATCAATAATGTATGCCAGCTTTGCTCGGGAAATCTTATGTCCGTCTGTTACCGGCATCATAACAGAGCCTACAGTCAGACAGTTAAAATAGTCATCCACGAAAATCAGAACACCTAATAAAAAGGTGGAAAGCAGCGCTCCCGCTCTGGTCTTTACATGCTTTTTCGCCCATTCGCCGAAGGCTGCAGAGCCTCCTGCCTTGTTCATCAGTGCCACCATGGTGCCCAACAGGATCAGGAACATGAAAATACCGATATTCCATGCATCCGCCACGGAATTGATAAATCCTTCGTTGATCACCGTATCCAGCGTTGCAATAGGAGAAAATCCGGTATAAATCAAAGCTCCCGTAACAATGCCGATAAACAGTGACGAATATACTTCTTTTGTGATCAGTGCCAATACGATTGCCACCACAGGCGGCAGCAATGCCCAAATTGTTCCGTACATAATTTTGCCCTCTCTCGTACTTTTTTTGTAACATTTCAGATACATTTTTACTTTATGGCAAACCCGTATACCTGTCAATATAATTTTCCAAATTAACGCTTTAGCACAGCAATTTATCCGTTCCTTTTCTCTTTTTCGCTTTAAATCGCTAAATTCTCTTGCATCCTCGCACGATCTGGGCTATAATGAGCAATGACATTTAGCAGAAAGGACGTGCCCTGCGCACGATGGAATACCATGAGTTTCGAATTTATCAAAAAACTGCCCACTCCTGCGGAGATCCGCAAGGAACTGCCCCTTCCGGCAGAATTAGCCAGGATCAAAGAAGAAAGAGATGCTGAAATCCGTGACGTCCTCACCGGCAAAAGCAATAAGTTTCTGGTGATTATCGGACCCTGCTCCGCTGATAACGAAGATTCCGTATGTGATTACGTCAATCGTCTTGCCAGAGTGAATGAGAAAGTTAAGGACAAGCTGATCCTGGTGCCCAGAATCTACACCAACAAGCCCCGCACCACCGGCGAAGGCTACAAGGGTATCACCAGCCAGCCCGATCCCGAGAAGAAACCGGATTTCCTGGCAGGTCTGATGGCCATGCGTAAAATGCACATCCGCGCCATCAAAGAGACCGGTCTCACTGCCGCAGATGAAATGTTATACCCGGAGAACTGGGGTTATGTATCCGATATCCTCTCCTATGTGGCCATCGGTGCCCGTTCCGTAGAGGATCAGCAGCATCGTCTGACCGTCAGCGGCTTCGATGTAGCTGCCGGTATGAAGAATCCTACCAGCGGAGATTTCTCCGTAATGCTGAACTCCGTATATGCGGCACAGCACCCCCACTCCTTCATCTATACCGGATGGGAGGTGAATACCCACGGCAACGATCTGGCACACACCGTACTGCGCGGTGCTACCAACAAGCACGGTGCCAATATCCCCAACTACCATTACGAGGATCTGATCCGTCTGTGGGATATGTATGAAAAAATGGATTTGAAGAATCCTGCCTGCGTGATCGATGCGAACCACTCCAACTCCAACAAGCAGTTCAAGGAGCAGATCCGTATCACCAAGGAAGTCATGCACAGCCGTAAACTCAGCCCCGATCTGCACAAGCTGGTCAAGGGCGTCATGATCGAGAGCTACATCGAGGAAGGCAACCAGAAGGTGGGTGCCGGCTGCTACGGCAAGTCCATCACCGATCCCTGTCTGGGCTGGGAAGACAGTGAGCGTCTGATCTACGATATCGCTGAGTACGAATAAAAAGAACGATTTTGCAAATGGGGCGCTGAATAGTTAAAACAGTTTCAAAAAAACTGCAGGAATCCTTTTAATAACGCAGGATTCACAAAACATTCCAATAAACATCCGAAGACCAGTGCAATCCATATGAGCGCCAGTTTTCCCAATCTGCCGGGCAGGGATTTTTTTCCCTGCCCGGTTGTATGATGGTAAAAATAAATACTCCGGTGCATATCTTCACACCATCTGAGTAACAGGATCATAGCCGGCAGGTAACACAGATAATGGGGAAAGATGCTCACGATCCCCAGAAGGATCCCCTTGATTCCATACCTAAACACTGCCGTACTCAGAAAAAAGCCCACAGAGAATCCGTATTTTACGGTGACTCCTCCGCAGAAAATCCATCCCAGATAAGTCGTTGCCATGATAATAAGCACCAGAAAATTCCGACATCTTTTGCACAGCACGTACCAGAACAGGATACTGCTGTCCACGGTCATATATTTCATGCGATATAACGTGTCCTCATCCAGCATTCCTGCACGGTTTAACAGAATTCCCCGTCCGAAATACACCGCAAACAATCCCACCACAAATCCCGTCAAAAACAAAAAGTGCAGCGGGAGTTTTCCCGCAGGCAACATGGATCTGTTCCATTTCATATATTTTCGTCTCCCGTCAGGCGTTGTTAGTAATATATGCGGACAACATGGAAAATCATGCTTTCTTATTCGTCTTTCAGAAAAGAAAAAGCCCATCCGGACAGGTACTGCCTGTCTGGATGGGGTTCCCTAAAATCATTATGTAGCAGCCGGTCGTGACTGCTTTTGTCTGTAACGGAATTACTCACTCAGGTATTTGGATGCGTAAGTTAAAATGCCGCAGATTGTCTTGGCATCCTGGATCCTGCAGTCGTAGATCATCTGCTTTAATTCTTCTACGGAATAAGCCTCTACATTGATAAATTCATCTTCATCCAGATGCTGGTTTCCTCTGTCTTTCAGTCCTCTGGCCAGATAAATATCGATCTTCTCATTGCAGAATGCCACTGTGGTATAAATAGAGGTCAACAGTTCCACATGGTCAGTATGATACCCGGTCTCTTCCTGCAATTCCCGCATAGCTGCCTGATCCGTGGGCTCTTCTCTCCCGTTCAGTCCGCCTGCCGGGATCTCTAACGTCTCACGCTCCAGGGCATTGCGGTACTGACGCACCATCAGAAGTTTACCGTCTTCTCTCACGGCTACCACCGCAGCTGCACCCTTATGGTCGATCAGATCCCATTTTGCAATATTACCGTTGGGAATCTGCATGGTATCCTGATAATAGTCGATAATAGCACCCTTTGCTACCAGATCACGGCTGATACGCTTGAATTCTTCCATGACTTATCATCCCTTCTCATCCAAATCGAATACTTACCTGTTTTTCAGTAATTTATCTACGCTCACCATCTTGACACAAAGCACGAACAGATCCGTAGCCATTGCCATCTCCTCTGGTGTGGGGAAGGAAGGTGCAATACGGATATTGGAATCCTTGGGATCCTTCTTATAGGGGAACGTAGCGCCTGCTCCGGTCAGAGTCACGCCTGCTTCCTTACACTTTGCCACGATAGCCTTGGCACAGCCTTCCAGGGCATCAAAGGAGATGAAATATCCACCGTTGGGCTTAGTCCAGGTACCGATGCCTAAGCCTCCCAGCTCATTCTCCAGCACTTGCAGTACAGCCTCGAACTTGGGACGCATGATCGCTGCGTGCTTCTTCATATGTTCACGTACACCATTGATATCCTTGAAATAACGTACATGGCGTAACTGGTTGATCTTATCATAACCAATCGTCTGGATTGTCATGGACTTGCGCATATCATCCAGGTTTGCCTTGGAAGATGCAATAGCCGCAATGCCGGCTCCTGCGAAGGTTACCTTGGAGGTGGAGCAGAACTCGAATACCATGTCCGGATGTCCTGCTTTCTCACACTCGGAAAGAATCTCTAACAGCTGGTCCTGTCTGTCATCATATAAATGATGGATGGCATAGGCATTATCCCAGAAAATACGGAAATCCGGTGCGGCAGGCTGCAATGCTGCGAAACGTCTTACAGTCTCATCGGAGTAGGAATAGCCCTGAGGGTTGGAGTATTTGGGTACGCACCAGATACCCTTGATGGCAGGATCTTCAGACACCAGCTTCTCTACCATGTCCATATCCGGTCCTTCGGGTGTCATGGGCACATTGATCATTTCAATTCCGAAATGCTCTGTGATTCCAAAATGTCTGTCATAACCGGGTACGGGACACAGAAACTTTACATGATCCAGCTTACACCAGGGGGTATTGCCTAAGATGCCATGGGTCATAGCTCGGGATACGGTATCATACATGATGGTCAGGCTGGCATTACCGCAGACGATCACATTCTCCGGCTTCACTTCCAGAATGTCAGCGATCAGTTTCTTTGCCTCAGGAATACCGTCCAGGCCACCATAATTTCGAACATCCATTCCATCCTCAGCCTTCATAGCGCTCTGAGAATTTACAACATCGAGATAATCCATTGTCATATCCAGCTGGTTAACTGCCGGTTTTCCTCTGGACATATCCAGTTTCAGGCCTTTGCCTTTTGCATCTTCATATGCAGCGTTCAGCTCTGCCTTCAATGTTAAAAGTTCTTCCTTGGATAATTCCTGATATGCTTTCATTTCGTACCATACCTTTCTCGTTTTTTCCCATAGGGAATACGCTTTCTTCTGTGGACGTTGGATAATCGTATACAATCATACACTTCGAATATCATACTATAAGAAAGTTCTTTGTACAATACCTTTTTTCGAAAATTTTATCAAAAAAGCTGCTGTGCTTTAACAGCACAACAGCTTTTCTTACTTCGTATGAAATTGTCATTTCTGACTGGTCAGTTATTTGGCGTAATCAATTACGCGGCTCTCACGGATCACATTTACCTTGATCTGTCCGGGATATTCCAATTCAGCTTCGATCTGCTTGGAAATATCTCTTGCCAACAATACCATATCGGCATCTGAAATCTGCTCGGGCACTACCATAACACGAACTTCACGACCTGCCTGAATAGCAAAAGATTTATCTACACCTTTGAAATTGTTTGTGATATCTTCTAACTGTCTTAATCTGCTAGTATAGGTTTCCAGTGTTTCCCTTCTAGCTCCCGGTCTTGCAGCGGATATTGTATCAGCAGCTTGTACAATACATGCAATCAGGGAAGTAGGCTCTACATCGCCATGGTGAGATTCCACGGCATTGATAACCGTAGCGTTCTCTTTATATTTCCGACACAGTTCAGCACCCAGCTGAATATGGGAACCTTCCATTTCGTGGTCTACTGCCTTACCGATATCATGCAGCAGTCCCGCTCTCTTGGCAAGTCTCACATCCAGTCCCAGCTCCGCTGCCAGAAGACCTGACAACTGTGCAACCTCGATGGAATGCTTTAATGCGTTCTGACCATAGCTGGTACGGAATTTCATCTTACCGAGTAATCTTACCAGTTCGGGATGAATGCCATGTACACCAACCTCCAGAGTTGCGGCTTCTCCCTCTTCCTTGATCATTACTTCGACTTCCTTCTGCGCCTTCTCTACCATCTCTTCGATTCTGGCCGGATGGATACGTCCGTCCACAATCAGCTTCTCCAGCGCAATTCTCGCTACCTCACGACGAATCGGATCAAATCCGGACAGGATTACTGCTTCCGGTGTATCATCTATGATCAGGTCTACACCTGTCATGGTCTCAAGGGTACGGATGTTACGTCCCTCACGTCCGATGATACGTCCCTTCATTTCGTCATTCGGTAACTGTACAACGGAAATTGTAGTCTCAGAGACATGGTCTGCTGCACATCTCTGTATAGCGTTAACCACATATTCCTTTGCCTTTTTGTCTGCTTCTTCTTTGGCCCGACTCTCCATTTCCTTGATCATCACGGCCGATTCATGTTTCACTTCATCTTCAACAATTTTCAATAAGTAGTCTTTTGCTTGTTCAGAGGTTAATCCTGAAATTCGTTCCAGTTCCTGCACACGCTGCTCATTCAGTCTGGAGACTTCTTCCTTCATGCGATTGAGGGATTCTTCTCTGGATGCTAAACTTGCCTCGCGCTTCTCGATGGCATCTGCTTTCTTATCGATGTTCTCTTCCTTCTGCTGAACTCTGCGCTCATACCGCTGGGCTTCCGCTCTGCGTTCCTTGATTTCTTTGTCCAGTTCATTCTTGGTACGAATGGACTCTTCCTTGACTTCCAGGAGTGATTCGCGCTTTTTGTTCTCTGCAGTCTTCAGAGCTTCATCAATAATCTCTCTTGCCTTCTCCTCTGCGTTGCCGATGGTTCCCTCCGCGTTCTTCTTCAGACGGTTCGTGGTAACCTTTGCTGTGATCAGCACTGCAGCTATAATGGCAATAACAGAAGCCACTAATACTATTACAATATTAGTGTCCACTACAGGAGCACCTCCTTATGAAATTTTCATTGTACATTTTGCTCCGATAATACAAATTATCGTTCATAATAGAATGCAATTTATGTACATTCTAACAAGCAATTCACAACAGTATTAGTGTAAACTGAAATTACACCCATGTCAAGTACAAGTCGCAATTAGTCCAAAAATAGTTCCTATATCAAAACAATCTTTGTGCATTATTTCTTGCTGTTATGCGTCGTCCGGTATTCTCAGAAATCATCGCTATGCATGCCACCGATGGCTTTGCGGATAGCTTCTGCGGAGAATCCCTTTCTGGCCAGAAAAGCGTAGATTTTCTGACGTTCCTTCCAGTCTGTCTCTGCTTCCGGATCATAGTGCTTCTTATGAAGCTGTTCCCGGATCATACGCTGTTCGTCCTGCTCCCCACCGTTCTCCCGCCAGACCTGCCAGGCCTCTTCCATGGTAGCTGCCGGGATTCCCTTGCCCTGCAGATCCTGTTCGATCCGCCGCCTGCTGCGGCTGTCCTCGTGATAAGTAATATAATCCACGGCATATCGCAAATCATCGATATAATGAAAGCCCGCCACATAGACGATAGCCTGCTCTATGATCTCCGCCGGATAAAAGCCCTGCTGTAATTTTGTCCGCAGCTGTGCCGTCGTATATTCTCTTCCCTGCAACAGGTTCATGGCACGAAGCTTCGCCCGCTTGGGAAGTACCTCCTGCATGATAGTCCGATAGTCTTCCTCGCTTAATTGCTGTCCTTCCTTTATATGGTAAAGACGCAATTCGCCTTTGTACAATACAAAGGCGAATTCCTGATCAATATATACTTTGCTTCTCGATTTGGAAAGTTCCGTAACCTGTGTTACCAGCATGGATCTACTCTTCCTTCTCTGCTGCGGCAGTGACATCTGCCTTTAGTCCGTAATGATCTCTGACCTTCTCGGCAATCTCATCGCAGATGGCGGGATTGTCTTTTAAATACTGCTTGGCATTCTCACGGCCTTGTCCGATCTTGTTGCCCTCGTAGGCATACCAGGCACCGGACTTTGCCACAACGTCACAGCTGGCTGCCAGATCCAGAATATCTCCTACCATGGAAATACCTTCACCGAACATGATATCAAACTCTGCTTCCTTGAAAGGAGGTGCAATCTTATTCTTAACGACTTTGACACGGGTACGGTTACCGATCACTTCACCGCCCTGCTTCAGAGCTTCGATCCTTCTGACATCCAGTCGTACAGAAGAATAGAACTTCAGCGCACGTCCGCCAGTAGTGGTCTCAGGATTACCGAACATTACACCTACCTTCTCACGCAGCTGGTTGATAAAGATAACCGTACAGTTGGACTTGCTGATCACAGCGGTCAGCTTGCGCAGCGCCTGGGACATCAGTCGTGCCTGTAAACCCACATGGCTGTCTCCCATATCACCGTCAATCTCGGCCTTGGGTACCAGTGCGGCTACGGAGTCCACTACGATAATGTCAATGGCTCCGGAGCGTACCATGGTCTCCGTGATCTCCAGTGCCTGCTCACCGTTATCCGGCTGGGAAATGTACAGGTTGTCAATATCTACGCCGATGTTCTTCGCATAGACAGGATCCAGAGCATGCTCCGCATCGATGAATCCGGCAATACCGCCTCTTTTCTGTACTTCTGCGATCATATGTAAGGTAACGGTGGTCTTACCACTGGATTCCGGTCCGTAGATCTCAATGATTCTTCCCTTGGGAATACCGCCCAGTCCTAACGCTATATCCAAACTTAAAGAACCGGTGGGGATGGTCTCCACATTCATCTGTGCCGTGGGATCTCCCAGCTTCATTACCGCGCCCTTTCCGTACTGCTTCTCGATCTGGCTCAGCGCCGCATCCAATGCTTTAAGCTTATCGTCTTTTTCCATGTCAATCTCCTTTTTGTTCAAGGAACAAATGTTCTGCTTTTTATTTAGGATAAAACATTTGTTCGTGTTTGTCAATGTCTATTTTTATTATACATATTTTGTGTACATTAAAGCTCCCTCATAAGCATTCCCCCTTATTTTTTCGTTCCGATGATCGTCTGAAATTTTGGCGAATGCCTGAACATCCTGAAATGTCTGTCGATAATCAGAGATAAAAGATACAAAAAGAATGTATCACACATCCCCGCTTCCCGCAAGGACGCATGATACATTTCCTGTGTTTTCGTCACTATCTACAATTTTTTACCCCTTCGTTTTGAGGGTATCTCACAAAATATTTTTCTGTTACTTTTTACCAAAAGTAACTTTACTGAAGTATTTCAGAATACAGCTGCGCATAAGAATCAGTGCTGCAGAGGTAGTTGCCTCTCTGATCTGGCTGCGGGTTCCGGAGAAATGATACTCTTTCACCGTAACTTCTCCCTTTACGCTGCATCCGATATATACCAGTCCTACCGGCTTTTCCTCGGTTCCGCCGTCCGGTCCCGCAATTCCGGTCACTGCCACAGCCACATCCGATTTCATTAACAGTGCGGCTCCTTTTGCCATCTCTGAGGCAGTCTTGCTGCTGACGGCACCGTATTTGTCCAGCGTGCTCTTACGCACTCCCAGGAATTTCCGTTTTGCCTTATTGGAATAAGTCACCAGTCCGGCCTTGTAGCACTCCGATACCCCGGGGACATTGATGATCCTTGCCGCGATCATGCCGCCGGTACAGGATTCCGCGGTTGTCACCGTCAGATCATTGGCCATCAGCAGATCTGCTACCGCCATCTCCAGGGTAGTCTCCGCCTTGGTACTGTAAATATCCGCTCCGAAACGGGATTTCAGTTCCTTCACCACAGGTTTAATGGCTTTTCCAGCTGCCTTGGTATCTTCCCCGGAAGCGGTGACACGGATATGTACTTCTCCCGTCTTGGCATAGGTAGCTATCGTAGGATTGGTCTGTCCGTCGATCAGATCCTTCAGGGTATCCTCCACCTGGCTCTCCGGCACACCGCAAAGCTTTACCATCTGAGAACAGATCACCCCGGGAGTCAGTGTATCCAGATAAGGAAGCACCTGCTGTTCGAACATGGGAACCAGTTCCGCAGGGGGTCCCGGCAGCAACACAATACGGTTCTTCTCCGTCTCCAGAATAATGCCCGGCGCTGTTCCATTATCATTGTCCAGCACCTTCGCTCCCTCTGGCACCATGGCCTGTTTCCAGTTGTTCTCCGTGGGCTGAATATCTCTGACTGCGAAAAATTCGGCAATGCGCTCCATGCTGTGATCATCCACCGAGAGATTCTTTCCACAGACTTCCGCCACAGTCTCCTTGGTCAGATCATCCTCCGTGGGTCCCAGTCCACCAGATAACAGGATCACATCCGAACGCTCCATGGCACATTTCAACACACCTGCCAGTCTCTCCACATTATCTCCCACCACTGTCTGGTAGTAACAGTCCAGTCCGGCTCCCGCCAGCTTTTCCGCCAGATAAGCTGCATTCGTATTCACAATGTTCCCCAGTAATAATTCGGTACCTACACAGATGATCTCCGCTGTCATATCTTTACCGCCTTTCGCTGTCACTTGTCCTATATCTTTCCCACAGACAGTATACTACACTTCTCGGGCGGAGAAAAGGAAATATTTTACTCCAGAGAATTTTCACTTTCCACTTTTTCCTGATTCCAGAGCTGGTGTCGTATTTTTTCATCCGTTCCCTTGTGACTCCGCTCCCGCCACTGAGTAGGGGTGCATTCATACCTTTTCTGAAAACAGCGGTGGAAGGTCCGCATATTAGGAAATCCGCATTCGTAACTGATCTCTGTCACCGTCTTTCTGCTGTCCTTCAACAGATTGCAGGCCAGGATCATCCGCTGCTGCGCTACATAGGAAGGAAAAGAGATATTTAACTGGGAGGAAAAAATATGGGACAGATAATACGGACTAATACCCAACTCTTTTGCCACCTTCTGTGCCGTCAGTTCCCCGGTGATATTATCGTTGATATATTGCAAAAGTTTCTGCGTGATATTCAGATCCGAAGGCTTGTCCTTTTTGATCACTGGAATATTTTCATACATATCCGCCAACAGTGCCATCAGAAGTCCCTTGTCCTGCCGAAATGGCCGCAGTTCCTTATGCAGACCAATATCTGCCAGAATGTCCAGTACCATCTGTCCGTAACGGCTGAGCATGCTTTTCTGAAAACAGGGAGACTCCATATCATAATAGGTAAGTTCTTCCTGAAATTCCCCGATGGAATCCATATCTGCAATGATCAGAAGCATTCCCACCTCTCCCACAGAACTGTAGGAATGGAGCTGGTTCGGGTAGATCATTAGGCAATCTCCGGCAGTCAGATGATAGCTCACCCCCGCTACCGTAGCATCCATCTCTCCTTCCGTCACATGAACGAATTCCATATGCTTATGCAGATGGAACGGAAAATTCGGATGCCACCAGACATGACAGTCATAGACCTTTTTCCGGCTCTCATAAAACGGTTTTACTGTGTTCATACCAATCCCCATTCCTTTCACAGTCTGCAAACTTTGGGCCGCAGGCACAAAATTTAAAGCTCTCTGTATTCTACATACCATATTCCGTCCCGAATTTCTACCTGTTTTGTTAAAAATAGCAATTTTTGTCCCATATGTAATTTCTTTTTGTCGTGCAGTCCACACTTTTTTCACTTACAATAAGCTTAAATGAAAGCAGTTCCAATTTAAAAAACAAAAAGTGAGATATATTATGAATCGTACAGAAGCCAGAGAAAAAGCTACCGCACTGGTAGCACAAATGACAATAGAAGAAGCTGCTTCCCAGCTGTTACACTCGTCTCCCGCGATTCCCCGTCTGGGCATTCCCGCCTATGACTGGTGGAGTGAAGCCCTTCATGGTGTTGCCAGAGCCGGTACTGCCACCTGTTATCCGCAGGCGATTGGCCTGGGTGCAACTTTTGACCGTGAATTATTACAGAAAATCGCCGGTTCCATCGCTTTGGAAGCCCGGGCAAAATATAATGCTTATTCCCGCCTCGGAGACCGCACCCGGTACAAAGGTGTGACCATGTGGTCGCCCAATATCAATATCTTCCGTGATCCCCGCTGGGGAAGAGGCCAGGAGACCTACGGAGAAGATCCCGTACTTACCGCTTCTCTTGGCTGTGCCTTTGTGGAAGGATTACAGACCAAAAGAGACGGTTACCTGACCACTGCCGCCTGTGCCAAACATTTTGCGGTGCATTCCGGTCCCGAGGCTCTGCGTCACAGTTTCGACGCCAAAGCTACGAAGAAGGATCTGTGGGAAACTTATCTTCCCGCTTTTGAAGCTCTGGTGACACAGGCTGATGTGGAAGCTGTCATGGGTGCTTATAACCGTACCAACGAGGAACCCTGCTGTGCTCACTCCTATCTTATGGAGGAGGTGCTTCGCGACAAATGGCATTTTGAAGGACATTACGTTTCCGACTGCTGGGCGATCCGTGATTTCCACGAGGGACATCATGTAACTGCATTTCCGGAGGATTCCGCCGCTCTTGCCCTGGAAAAGGGTTGTGATTTAAACTGCGGCTGTACCTATGAATATATTTTACAGGCATATAAACAGGGAAAGGTAACCGAAGAAGAAATCCGCCGCAGTGCAGAACGTCTTTTCACCACCAGATACCTGTTAGGACTCTTCGATCACAGTTCCCTGGACGAAATTCCCTACAATGTGGTGGGCTGTAAAGAACATCGGGAACTGGCTTATCAGGCCGCTGTGGAAAGCTGTGTTCTGTTGAAAAATGACGGTACACTGCCTCTGTCCTTGAAAGATAACAAACGCATGGCTGTCATCGGCCCCAATGCCGACAGTCATGCCGCACTGGTTGGTAACTACAACGGTACCCCGCCCCGTTCCATCACTGTAGTGGAAGGAATTACAAGAATCTGCGAGGATACCGGCTGGGATGTCAATTATGCAGAGGGATGTCTGCTCTATGATGACCCTTCCGTACGAAAGGTATTTCAGAACTACCGTATCCCCGAAGCTGTGGCATTGGCAGAATCCTGTGACCTAGCCATTGTATGTGTCGGTCTCGACTCCACACTGGAAGGAGAACAGGGAGATGTGGGTAATGCATTTGCCAGTGGAGACAAGCCAGATCTGCTGCTTCCCAAGATCCAGAGGGATCTGGTAGAACAGGTCATCGCTACCGGTACTCCGGTGATTCTGATTGATCTGGCCGGAAGCCCCATCGATCTGTCCGCTTACGAAGATCAGGTGCCTGCAATACTGCATGCCTGGTATCCCGGCGGAGAAGGCGGACGGGCCATTGCAGACATCCTGTTCGGCAAAGTATCTCCCGGCGGCAAGCTGCCCCTTACCTTCTATTATAATGCCGGACCGCTGCCAGACATTACCGATTATCATATGACCGGACGCACTTACCGTTATTTTGAAGGCAGACCCTGGAAGCCTTTTGGTTTCGGACTCACCTACGGAGAATTGCAGATCACAGAAGCAAAAGTAACTGAAGTTGATTACACGAAGGAGATTCCTTCCGCACAAATCACAATACATTGCCAGAATCCCACGGATCGTGACTTAAGTGATGTCATACAGGTCTATGTCCATGTAAACGGTTCTTCCAACGAAGTTCCCAACCACAAGCTGGCTGCGTTCGAACGGATCCGTCTGGATGCCGGAGAAAGCAAAGAATTCCGGATCACCATTCCGCCCATGGCCTTTACCACGGTAGACAATTCCGGCAACAGAGTATTTGATGGCACTTCTGCTACACTTTATCTGGGATTTTCCCAGCCGGATCTCACAGAAGAAGATCAGAAGATCTATACAGGCAACAGAGGCCAGGTATTCGCGGTCACTTTATAATGAGCATTATGGTGGTAAACCATTTGCTATAGAGAGATGTATTTTTAAAACAAGGAGGATAAATCCTCTCCTCGCCATAAGGGGAAATTTCACTTTGTGAAATTGGATTTTCCTTCGGAAAACAAGGAGGATAAATCCTCTCCTCGCCATAGGGGCTCGGATTTTCCTTCGGAAAACAAGGAGGATTACAATGAAAAGAAACAAGATCTTAAGCCTGTTGCTGTCCGTTTCCATGCTGACTGCACTCACCGCCTGCGGAAGTCAGAGTTCCGATACTCCCGCAGCATCCACCACCGATAACGGAAGCACTACTGCTGCTACCGAAAGCACCGCTTCTTCCGATGACGGTTATGTACTGGACAAGGTTACCCTCGTCGTAGACGGTACCTTCAATGCATCTGTGGATGCTTATCAGGACAAATTCGTCGAACAATGGGACACAGCTGTCAGTGAAGCACTGGGCCATCCCATCAGTCTGAATATCCAGCAGTTAGACCATTCCAGCTATGTAGATGGCGTTGGCCGTCTGTTTGCCAGCGGTGATTACCCCGATGTCATTCTGCTGAATGCCGGTCAGTATGCAGAATATGCAAAAACAGGTCTTCTGTGGGATATGACAGCTGCTTATGATAATGCAAAGTTCCACAGCCACATGGTACTGCCCGCAGTAAACGAGAATGTCCGTATCGACGGCAGACAGTATGGTCTGTCCACCGGTCTTGGCGGCGGCTGTATCACTTATGTAAAGCAGGCATGGCTAGATGCAGTCGGCATGAAGGCTGAGGATATTACCGACTGGGATTCCTACTATGCAATGTTAAAGGCATTCACCGAGCAGGATCCCGATGGCAATGGCAAGAACGATACCTACGGCGTAGCTGCAGCAGGCTTTATCGGTTCCGAGGCTCCTTACACCAACTATCTGCCTCAGTTCTGGCAGAACGCATATCCCAGCTTCACCTATGATGAGAACGGTGTATGGTATGACGGTTTCAACACCCAGGAGACCAAAGATGCTCTGCTTCGTTTACAGCAGGCTTACGCAGACGGTGTCATCGATCCCGAATCCCTGACCATGGGTACCAAGGATGTCCGTGAAAAATGGTGGTCTTCCGATCAGTCCGGTTCCTTCGGTGCTTTCACCTACTGGTCCGGTTACTGGAACGATAACTTGGTTAACAACATGGATAAGAACGGTGTAGATTCCGGACTGGCAAGACTGGCCCCCATCGCTGAAATGGATGGCTACCTGAACAGAGAATCTCCTGTATACTGCATCATTGATGACGGTGACGGCGATGATTCCAGAGAACAGGCAATCTTCGATGCAGTCTTCGAGACCATGTTCGACGGCGGTACTGTACAGACCCTGTGGGTATACGGTGCAGAAGGCTACCATTGGTCTACTGAGGCTGAGACTATTGTTACCGGTGAAGGTACTGACAATGCCAAGACCTATGAATACAAAGACGGTGAGTTCCATCTGCGTCTGAATCCTTCCGATCCCAGTGCATTATGGAAAAAGAATGCTATCGATCCTTCTTCCATGATCTGCTCCTTAGAGAATGGTTTTGAATCCGCTACCGATCTGACCAAGGAATGTAACGAGTTCTTCTCCGAACACAGCGTAGACGCTCCCCACTCTGCTTCCTGTGACGGTATTACCAACTACGGCGGTACGATCAATGATGCCAAAAACGTAGTCATCGCCGAGGTTGTTGTAAAGGGCGGAGATGTAGATGCCGCTATGGACAATTATGTTAAGACTACCCAGGATATGGTAGACGAGATCCTCGGACAGCTGAATGCAGACTAAATAGTAAAAAATAACCGATTAGCAACCTGCTCCGCCGGGCGCACTAAAAAAGCCGCTTCACAAAAATGTGAGACGGCTTTTTACGGTAACTGGAAAGTTACGCGAGCAATGAGCCGCGCATAGGCATAGTGAAGACAGCGATGGGCGCTCGCGCATGATTCGCTGTCTTTACTTATGCCGAGATGCGGCTCATTGCGGAGGGTTTTATCTTCGGGACATAGTAGAAGAAAAATGTAGATTACGCCCCGCTTGTCGGAAACTTCCGGGGCTCAACAGAGAAAAAACACGAATTACGCCCCGCTTGTCGGAAACCTCCGGGGCTCAACAGAGAAAAAACACGGATTACGCCCCGCTTGTCGGAAACTTCCGGGGCTCAACAGAGAAAAAATGTAGATTACAAGGCATTTCGTAACGTAGGCTATAATAAATGCCGCGATGCCCACCGCGGAAGGATGTTCCGTTTGCTGTGGACGTTCGTGGATTTGAAACTACCATCCGCAATGAGCCACGCTATTCATAAGATTGTCAGCAAAGAACGCTGTCAATCTTATTTCATAGACGGCTGTCGCCGTATAAAAATAGAACGAAATAACCTCTTGTGTGAGCAAGCTCCCACCGAGGTATTCCGTTCTATTTTTGCATGGCTCGTAGCTAGGCTAACTTTCTATTTACTTCGTATCTTTCATAACATCTTTGTTCTTCACGAGATAATCGATCAGAGATACTACGGTGAGGATCAGTGCGATCCACATAATAATATCGGTGAGGATCTGTAACTGCGGGAAGTTGGCGATCATCAGACAGATCATAACCATCTGGAAGGTGGTCTTGAACTTGCCCCAGTAGCTTGCGGCGATGACTACACCGTTGTCGGAAGCGATCAGGCGGAAGCCGCTGATGATGAACTCTCTGGCGATGATGATGATGACCACCCAGGAAGGGATACGGTTCATCTCGATCAGTGCGATCATGGCGGAACATACTAACAGCTTATCCGCCAGCGGATCCATGAACTTTCCGAAATCTGTGATCAGATTGTATTTTCTGGCGATCTTACCGTCGATCAGATCCGTCAGACTGGCGATGATGAAGATAGCCAACGCGATCATATCCGTCACGAAGGTATTATCGCCGAACCATCCGGCCTGGCCTCCCAGCAACAGGATAATAAACGGCACGATCAGGATCACACGGAAAATAGTCAGCTTGTTAGGCAGATTCATCTTACTCATGGTATATCTCTCCTATCAGATCATATTCATTGGAATCGGTGACCAGAACCTTGACAAAATCTCCGGTCATCAGATTCGCTGAAGTATTTACAAACAGATAGCCATCCACATTAGGGGCATCTCTGTAGGTTCTTGCGACATAGGTCTCTTCGTCCGCTACCTTGCCCTCGATCATTACAGTCAGGATACGACCTACCATATCCTCCGCTTTGTCAAAAGCGATGGCCTGCTGCAATTCCATCAGTTCATCCCTGCGAAATTCCTTGACCTCCTGCGGCACCTGATCTTCCATGGTGGCTGCGGGAGTATCTTCCTCCTGGGAATAAGGGAATACGCCCAGACGATCGAATTCCATCTCGTTAACAAAGCGATACAGTTCCTCGAAATCCTCCTGAGTCTCTCCAGGGAATCCGCTGATCAGAGTCGTTCTCAAACAGATATCGGGAATCTTCTCCCGAAGCTTACCGATGATAGCACGAAGTTCTGCCTGGTCGGTACGTCTTCCCATGCGCTTTAACACATTGTCGGAAGCATGCTGAATGGGAATATCCAGATAATTGCAGACCTTGGGCTCTGCAGCAATTGCATCAATCAGCTCGTCCGTGATCTCCTCAGGATAGCAATATAAAATACGGATCCAATAAATGCCGGGAATCTGCGCCAGTTCATGCAAAAGTCTGGGCAGTTCCTTTTTACCGTACAGATCCATACCGTACAGCGTGGTCTCCTGTGCTACCAGGATCAGCTCCCGTACGCCCTTGTCCGCCAACTCTTTGGCTTCCTTGATGAGACTCTCCATGGGAACGCTGCGGTAATTGCCTCTAACCTTCGGAATAATGCAGTAGGTACAGTGTTTGTCACAGCCCTCTGCAATTTTCAGATACGCAAAATGTCCGCCTGTAGTGACAACACGGTTGGTCTCTGTCACAGGGGCGGCATTGATATCTTCATAATGATTCTGTTTCTGGCCTGCAAGGATTTCCTCCAGGGCAGCTACGATCTCATCAATAGCAGTGGTTCCGATAATGGCGTCCACCTGCGGAATCTCCTTCTGGATTTCCTCACGGTAACGCTGTGCCAGACAACCTGCTGCGATCAGTGCTTTGACCTGTCCGCTGTCCTTCAGTTCTCCCATCTGCAGTAATGTATTGATGCTTTCTTCCTTGGCATCACCGATAAAGCAGCAGGTGTTTACTACTACTACATCTGCCTCTGCTTCATCATCCGTGAAGGTATAACCTTTTTCCTGGAGCATGCCAAGCATCTTCTCAGAATCGACAAGATTCTTGTCACAGCCCAGGGATACAAACAATATCTTCATGCGTCTTATGCTTCCTCATCATCACCAAGAATCTTGATCTTCCCCTGGTTCAGTTCTTCTACTGCGATAGACAGAGGCTTATCCACCTTGGCAGTTACCAGAGGCTCGTCACCTGCGATGATCTGTCTTGCTCTCTTGGCAGTTGCCATAACGATAGAATAACGGCTGTTGACTACAGGTGCTTCACCGGGTTCTACCTCGCTGTTTACTACTTTCATTAAATCGGTATAAGAGGGATGTAACATTTTATTTTGCTCCTTTCGCGAAACCTTTCAGTTCCTCTCTGATCTCTTTGATAAATTCTCTACGACGGGACGGTTCATTTTTCGCCGCTTCCACAAACTTCTGTACTTCTGCGGCACACACATCCAGATCATCGTTCACTACTATATAATCATAGGCATCCATGCCTTCTGATTCCTCATAAGCCCGGGACAGTCTCTGTGCAATGACATCTGCTGTCTCGGTTCCTCTGCCCACCAGTCTCTTCTGCAGTTCTTCTGCACTGGGAGGGGTAACAAACAGTAACAGGCTCTCCGGGAACTGCTCTTTGATCTTCATGGCTCCCTGGATCTCGATCTCTAAGATCACATCCTTGCCTGCCTGCATCTGCTCTTCCACATATGCTTTCGGTGTTCCGTAATAATTGCCGCAATACTGAGCATACTCGATAAATCCGTTTTTTGCAATATTTTCTTCAAATTGTTCTCTGGTACGGAAGAAATATTCTCTTCCGTCCTCCTCGCCTTCTCTGGGCTGTCTGGTAGTCATGGAAATGGACAACGCATAATTGTCATATTCCGATAACAGCTTTTTCACCAGTGTTCCTTTGCCGGCTCCGGAGAATCCGGAGATCACCATCAATATTCCCTTATTCTGCATCTTCTCTGTCCTCTTTTTCCTCTCCCGGCCACAGTGCCTGTGCTCTTCCCGCGATTGTCTCGGGAAGCAGTGCCGACAGAACGACCTGACTGTTCTCCATGACCAGTACCGCTTTCGTCTTCCGTCCCTGTGTGGCGTCGATTGCCTGTCCGGTCTCCTTGGCCTTCTGCACCAGTCGTTTGATGGGTGCGGCCTCCGGGCTGACGATGGCGATGATCTTATCCGTATTTACAATATTGCCAAATCCTATATGGATCAATCGGTTCATGGTATCACCTTTCGTGGCTATTCAATATTTTGTATTTGTTCACGAACCTTTTCGATCTCGGTCTTGAGCTCAATCGCACAGTTGGAGATCTCCAGATCGTTGGACTTGGACAGGATGGTGTTGGCTTCGCGGTTCATCTCCTGTGCCAGAAAATCCAGCTTTCTTCCGATACTGCCACCGGCCATCAGCGTACTCTTCGTGGTCTCGATATGGCTGCGCAGTCTCACCAGTTCCTCATCTACGCATACCTTATCTGCGAAGATCGTCACCTCGGTCAGAAGTCTTCCTTCATCTACAGTAGTATCGCCCAGCAGTTCCTTCACACGGTCTTCCAGCTTCTGACGGTACTCAGTAATGATCTGGGGAGAACGTTCCGTAATGAAATCCACCAGCTTCAGCATGCCATCCAGCTTGCTAATTAAGTCATCTCTTAAATGCTCGCCCTCGGTGATCCTGGTCTGTACAAACATCTCGCAGGCACCCTTCAGGGCTCTCTGCAGTTCTTTCCACAGTTCTTCCTCATCGATGTCCTGTTCTTCCATCACAAATACATCCGGATACTTGGACAAAGTGGACACTCGGATATCGCAGTCTAAGTCAAAATCACTGGCCATCTGCTTCAGGTATCCCAGATACTCCGCCGCCAGTTCCTTGTTGTAACGGACATTGGACGTGTTCTCGGAAAAATCCTCGTAGGTAATGAACAGATCTACTTTACCTCTGGAAATATAATTCTTCAGTTCACTGCGGATCGCAGATTCAAAGAAATTCAACTTCTTCGGCATTTTGATGTTCACATCAAGGTAGCGATGATTCACAGACTTCATCTCTACGGTAAACTTTCTGTTATTCTCGGCAGTTTCACATCTGCCAAATCCCGTCATACTCTTGATCATAGCTTCTCCTGTTGTAAGGGCGTGTAATACCTTCCGCAATTTACGGTTTTCATTCTATTATAGAATAAATATGCCCTTTCCGTCAAGTGCAGGTGCCCTATTTACACTATTTCCACTCGTCGTAATGCTCCAGAAAATGATGCTTCACACCATCCTCTTTGTAGGCGATGATCGTACGTAAGTTTACATTCTCCACACTCTTGAAAATATTCCCCTCGATAAAAGGGTTAGTCTGTTTCAGCGAAGCGATCAGGTTCTTAATCTCCATACGCTTGGAGGGACTGCTGCCATCGGTACGGCAAGTGGTACAAGTGTCAGTGAACCGGCAGGCACACTGAATAAAATGCAGATCATTGTAATCTCTCCAGTGCTTGATGTCATCCTCCCTGATCAGGTACATAGGGCGGATCAGCTCCATGCCCTCGAAATTCGTACTGTGAAGCTTCGGCATCATGGTCTGTACCTGTCCACCGTACAGCATTCCCATCAGGATCGTCTCGATGACGTCATCGTAATGATGTCCCAGAGCGATCTTGTTGCAGCCCAGCTCTTTCGCATGACTGTACAGATAGCCTCTGCGCATTCTCGCACACAGATAGCAGGGGGAATCCTCTATGTCATACACCGCATCAAATATCTGGGATTCAAAAATGGTGATGGGAATATCCATCAGCTTCGCATTGTTCTCAATGATCTTACGGTTTGCCTCGCTGTAGCCGGGATCCATCACTAAAAATACCAGTTCAAAGGGGAACTTGTTATGGCGTTTCAGCTCCTGGAACAGTTTTGCCATCAGCATGGAATCTTTACCGCCGGAAATGCATACAGCGATCTTGTCGTTTTCCTGAATCATATCGTATTCGTTGATAGCTTTGGCAAACCGGGAAAACAGGACTTTGTGGAACTTTTTGCGGATGCTCTTCTCAATTTCCCTTGCCCGTTCATTTTCCTTTTCTCCGGGCTGTTCCTTCTGTATCAGGTTCAGCAGCCATCCGGTATAGCCGCCCTGTAAGCTGTAGGCCTCCATTCCCTGTTCTCTGAAATACTCTGCAGACACCTTACTGTTCTGTCCACGGCTGCAATACAAAATTACTTTTTTATCCCCTGCTGCCGCCGCAAGTCTGTCTATAAGTTCACATTCGGGGATTGCAATGGCTCCGGGAATCATTCCATAGTTTACTGCTTCATCCCCTCTGGTATCCACCAGGATGTATCGGTCAAGGTCCCGGGACTGTAGTTCTTCCCATGTGATCTCAATGGGCCGTATTGTCTCTTTTTCTTCCATTTTTATATTCCTTTACTCTGCCCGAACAGGCAGTCTATTGTTTTTCCTCTCTCAGTCTGCTACACTGTTATTAAAAATATGGTAACTGAATCGTTACATTACATCCATAGAAAGGCACACAAATGATTCCTTATACTACTTTAGATTCCATTATAGCTCAAATGCCCGAACGCACCGGGCACACTCTGTTAGATGAAGACCAGGGGTGTGTAAAAGGGTGTCGTATGGGCGTATCCCTCTATCGCAACACAGAATATCACATGCCGCAAAAGCATGACGATCAGGAAGGCTTCTTCGTATTGGACGGAAAAGGATATGCTCTCATCGATGGCGAAGAAATCCCTCTGCTGCCCGGTACCGCCTTTATGGTACCGGCTCACACGGATCATGTGATCAGACGGGATCCCTCCTGTGACTGCTGTAAGGTTCTATGGTTCCATGCCGCAGTAGAATGATCCTCAGTCCCCACATACCGCCAGAAGCTCCGTCAGCTGCGCCTGAAGCTCTGTCAGGCTGTCACACTTTTTGTCTACCAGCGCAAGAATCTCTTCTGTGGGCGGCAGCTGGTCCGGCACCATCACAGTATATAAGCCTGCCGCATAGGCGGACCGGATACCGTTGAAGGAATCCTCCACCGCCAGTGCCTGTCCGGGTGCAACCCCAAGCTCCTCGCATGCCTTCAGATAAATATCGGGTGCAGGCTTGCCATGCTCCACCATGTCGCCGCAGATAATTCTCTGAAAATAAGATGTGATACCCGCTCTGTCCAGATGCTCCATAACTGCGGTCCTGCGTGTAGAGGATGCCAATGCTGTTGGAATGCGGTTCTCCTTCAGATATTCCAGGATCTCATGCACGCCCGGCTTCTCGGGAAGGCCTTCCCGTTCTTCCTTTTCCTTAAATCTCCGGCTGCAATCCTCATGCAATTCTTCAAAAGACACATCGATGCCCTGCTCTGCTTTCGCTGCCTCGAACACTTCCTTCGTGCCCTGCAGTGTCCTTCCGATACAGGCTTTGGAAATCTCGTCCACATTTTTAAGGCCCCTGGGCTCCGCCGCTTCTCTCCAGCACTCCATATACATCCTCTCGGTATCAAAGAGGACACCGTCCATATCAAATATCACTGCGGTTATTGTTGTCTTCATAATTCTCCTCACATCCAGAGCACCATCAGATTGTTACCCATACCGATGATCCCCATCATTTTGCGCGTAAATAGTAATCGATGATATCTGTCTCTTCCATGGAAATATAAGTTCCGTACATGGCTATGTTGCAGCACAATACCCTGCTTCCCGCAGGGAAGATCATCTCATATCCTTTAGACGAAGCCAGCCCCGGATATCTGTCATCCGCTCTTCCGTAGGAAAAATAAGCAGCGGAATTACCTATCTTCAAAGGTTTCGGTGCCCCAATCCCTCCGGCGATCAGAGCCTCGTCCTTTTTCCATTCAAAAAAGCTCCAGTTCTTTTTCTCTCCGAGTTGCCTTGGTTCTCTGCTTCGTTCCGTCAGCAGAATCTTACCCTGTGTATTTAAAAATGTCAATGCTCCCGTCTTTTTATCCACACGGATCTGAGCATATCCCGCTGTAATTTCCACCAGGGAAGGATTCTCCCGCACCGTGCATCTGAGGTCTCCTGCTGCCGTCACCGCCGCTTTCGGGAATTCACGACACTGCCCTTTGGCAAAACAAATCCGGAACAGATCCACCGCAAGGGGTGTGATCCGCAAGGTTCCGTAACTACTCAAAAGATCCACATAGCCCTTGCCCTTCATGACCATGCGCACAGCGCAGTCGATCCTGGAATGTCCGGCGGGCATCAGTGTTTTGGCATCCGGCATATCGCCGTACTCACCGTTATTTTCTATCATCCGCGGCTCCTGTCTGCCGGTTGCTCTGCCAGCATTGCCGTTTCCTGCCCCGTATACTTTCGCAGGTGACGGCTGTCCCGTCCGCCTCGATTCAGGTCCCCCTGACTTTCCTGCTTTCTTCGGTGTAGCGCCGTCTGTTGTCCCCTGACTGTTTCTTGTCACGATGATCTTCTTTGGGCCGTAACGCTCTCTGGCCACACGTTCCTTTTCCGCTTCCTGTGCCCTCTGTCTGTAGATCTCTTCTTTTGTCTTCTCCGGCTCTGCCTGTTTTACCACCGTTTTCACCGGCTTCTTCTGGGCATCTGCGGCAAGGCGCATTCTCTGCTTCTGCTCTGGGGATACCGGATCTGCGATCAGTCCGGTGAGTTTCCCCCGGTACAGCACCGTCAGTTCATGCAGGGCTCGGGTGGCTGCCACGTACAGCTGCTTCACATACCCGTCTTCCACCGGGTAATCTTCCTCCGAAGCGTTGAAGATCAGTACTGCATCGAATTCCAGGCCTTTGGTGTATTTTAACGGAAGTACCATGACGCCCTCGCCGATCTCCCATTTTCCCGCATCTCCGGTATTCAGTTCCACGCTGCCCTGTAAGGCTGCTGTTACTTTTTCCGCCTCCGCTTCGTCAATGCAGACTACGGCAATGGTATCCAGCCCCTTGCTCTGCCATGCTTTGATGATCTGCTCCGCCTGTGTCACCTGCTCTGTAAAATCCACACATTTTTTCACCGTGACCGGTTCCCCATGACGTATGATGGGCTCCACCGAATAGACCGGAAAGCTTCCGTGATACAGAATGTCCGTGGCAAACTCCGAGATTTCCACCGTGTTACGGTAGCTTTTCTGCAAAATGCCGAAATAATCAAACTCTCCAGGCAGCATCAATTTCCGCAGTTCCGTCCAGTCGTTGAGACCGTAGCGGTCGGAAATATTCTGGGCCACATCTCCCATGATCGTATAGGTACATTTGCTCAGACAATATTTTAAAGACGCATAGGCCATCATGCCGAAATCCTGGGCTTCATCAATGACCACATGCCCCGCCTCCCGGATCACCGTGTCCTCCTTGATGCGCTTGTAGAGGTAGGCCATGGCCGCCAGATCATAGACATCGTAGCCACCTTCCGGCACCTCGACCGTGAAATCTTTCTCCTGCTCTTCCTTCAGGAACTGTTCGTAGAGTTCCGCCACAGAGCCCTTCCATTCCCTTTTTCCGAAATAGGTCTCATAATAATGCTTGAGCTTCTGCTTTTCCGGCTGGGTATAGGAATAATATTTTCCGCTCAGCTCATTTTCCAGCCGTGCCATCAGATAATCCGTCAGTCTGCTGATTTTGTCCGCCCGGGACAGATCCTTTGTCTCTTTCAATAAGCGTGCAATGGTGGCCCGGTCCAGCAGCACTTTGCCAGTCTTTTCGATCACCACGTCCTCTCTGGGTATCGCGCGGTATTCGTAACGCAGGCAGAAATTCTCCAGCTCCTTAAACCAGACAAGAGTTCCCTTCACCGCCGGGGTCACACCTTTTACCACCGGCTTGATCTGCCAGGACTTGTCCCAGTCCTCGTACAAAAGCCTTACGAACAACTGCTCCATGGTCATCTGGGAGACACCGTAAACATTCAGTTCCGGCAGCACTCCCGTTATATAGTTTAAGAGCACCTGATTGCTTCCCACAATATAAAAATCTTCCGGTGCAAACTCCTGCTCGTAGTTGTACAGGATGTAGGAAATACGGTGCATGGCCACTGTGGTCTTGCCGGAGCCCGCCGCTCCCTGTACGATCATGTTGTGCTGGGGCTTTTTGCGGATGACTTCGTTCTGCTCCTGCTGGATTGTGGCAATGATCTCGCCCAGCACCGCCTTTTTGTTCCGCGCCAGATATTTTGTCAGCAGTTCATCGTTGGCCACCACATCCGAATCGTAGAAGTCCTTCAGCTCATCATTTTCGATCTCATAGGTGCGCTTCCGCGACAGGGTGATGTCGTATTTTCCCTCCCCCTTTACGGAATAAGAGACATCCCCCAGAGCGGCATCGTAATATACGCTGGCAATGGGTGCTCTCCAGTCGATGACCTCCGGTTCTGCCGGGTTATCCGCAATGACACTTCTGCCGATATAGTAGACCTCGTTTTTTTTCAGTTTTTTGTCCCGGAAATCGATTCTGCCAAAGTAGGGCTTTTTCCTCGCCTGTTCCGCCCGGCGCAGATCCTGATTCACGAACTTGAAGCGGGCATCCGCATTGTGCCACAGGGCCTGGGCTTCCTTGTCGTTCTCGTCGAATTCCTCCTGCATGGCATGCAGTTCTTCCGCCAGAGCCTGTACACTCTGCCTGTTGGCATCCACCTTGCGCTGTGCGATCTCTAACGTATGCTGTAATCTTTTTTCCTCATCCTGCCTCGTAATGCCTGGTAAACTGCTCATATTCTCTCCTGTTCAAAACCATAAAAAAGAAAAAGCAAAGGAAGTCTGTCGAAGACTTCCTTTGTATGTATTCTAAATCACATTTTACCAGTCAGAGCCCCAGTCATCGTATCCTGAGTCCCAACTGTCATTGGAATCCCATCCGGAATCCCAGCTGTCATCGTCCCAGTCACTGTCATAACTGCTGTCATCATAGGTACTGTAGTAAGAAGAATCCTGAAAATTATCATATTCCGCACCGCTGTCATAGCTGTAGGAATCATAGTAACTCTCGTAATCACTTTCCATCCAGGATTCATCCGGTGCATAGCGCCAGGAATCATTCTCCCATTCGTACCAGTTCCCATGATAATAGTAATAGTTCTGATCCTCATAGGTGTAATAGCCGTTATCCGGTCTGTTGTCAATCTGCCAGATAGAATAGGCGCCTGTAAAAATCGCCACCAGAGACAATGCTGCCATGATCAGGCAGAAAATTGTCAGAACCGTTTTTTCTATCTTTTTGCTCCGGGCTCTTTTCTTATTATAGGCGGTGTAATCTTTGGTTGGGCGGCTGGCAGGTGCCGCAGTTTTCGGCTGCTGATGTGCCTTCTGTACAGCTACTCTTTCCTTCATCTTCTGGTAAAGTTCGTTGACCGCATAGGCTTCATCGGTTCCCTTGTAACGTACTGCCCGGGTACCGTCCTCTTTATTCTTATAGACTACGAAGGTGCCATCGGTCTCATCCTTGTAAATACCGAAGGCTTTCGCGCCCTTGTAATCCTCTCCGATAAAGGTCCGCATGTCCTGTAGCGGAAGATTCATCTCCTTCGCCCAGGCTTTCAGTTCCTCGATTGTCTGTGGTACACCGTTGGCATGGCGGTTGTAATTGTTGTTGACACCGCCACAGTTCGGGCAGACCTGATCAAAATCGTTGATCCAGCTGCCACACCAGTCGCATTTTATCTTCATGTTCCCCTCCTGAAAATACACGTTGCAATAGTTTCTGTTTTATTGTACCACGTTCTGCACCTGCTGCCAACCTAGGAAATTGCCAATAAAATGCGGCTTTCTCTGAGGGTCTTGCTCTGGTCGTAATCATACTCTATGGTCTGGATACTGACATCCGGAAAACGGGCATGCAGCCGCTGCAAAATCCCCCGCTCGCAGACATGACTGACCAGACATCCGAATGGATGCAGGATCAGCACACTGCCACAGCCTTTTTCCACATATTGTATCACCTCTGCGGCAATCAGCCAGCCGTCACCGGTATTGCAGCCCTCCGCCAGAATCCCCTGCACTTTCTCCTTCAGTTCTGGGAACGGCAGATCCGTCTGGAACCGGTCTGTCTCCCCGATCACCGTAAGCAGATGTTTTTGTGCCTCACACAACCGGTGGAGCACAAAGGCACAGGCTTTCGCCATGATGGGATTGTGCTGGTACTTTTCTGCCTTATACCGCTCTGTATCCACCAAATACAGACAGTAGTTGACGAAACCACCACTGTAAGGCTCCATTCCCTGCCGGAGCAGAAAACTTTCGATATCATCATTTCCCAGTTTCGAATATTTCATATAGATCTCACCGGTGATGCCAACTCTCTTTTTCTTCCCGGGTTTCACCGGTACCTTCGAAAATACTTCGCAGGCATACCGGTAATTTTTCTCTCTGGTGTGCCGTCCGTTCCTGTGTCTCCGAATGCTCTCGCACAGTTTCTTTTCCACCTGACTGCGGATGCGGTCCGTCTCTCCCGGATTCTGTTCGTAGGGCTTCACCTGCTGGTACAGGCACATGATCAGATCGCCATAGCATCCGGCAGCAATCCCACCGGACAACAGTGACGGAGTAATGCGAAAGCCTGTATGTTTTTCTTCTCCCATGAGGTTCAGGGAGATTACGGGAATCTGGGCATACTCCAGCTGTCCCTGCTCTACCATGCGGTACAACACTCTCTGGAGCAGATTGTAGATATTCCCGGCTCTGCAGGCACCGCCCGCCTGCGGCTCCATAAAAGCGATCTCCTCCGGATCCCGTTCCCCGCTTTCCAGATATTCCAGGAACTGTGCAAGGATCAATACCGTCGGATAGCAATAGTCGTTACTGATATAGCGAAGTGCCAGAGTGCGGTCCTTCACCGGGTTCTTTAAAGTCTCGAAGGAATACCCCTCCGCCCGGAATGCCGCCTCCAAAAATACATTCGTGTACTCCAGCATCTCGCACAGCAGGATCGTACGGGTCTTCTTGTCATGACGTGTGAAATTTTTACATACTCTGTGCAGTTTCTCCATACGTTTTCCTCATCTGACCGGGTTAGTTTGTGTCCGAACATAAATTTACTATTTTATATTGTAAGCTGAATCGTTGGCCCGTGCAAGTGTACATCTGGTTTATTCTGCTTGTCTACCATCGTCTGCAAACTTTCAGGCACACAAAAAAAGTGGAAACCTTGTATTTTCAAGGTTTCCACGCTTTTCAAAAGAGCTGCTGACGGGAATCGGACCCGTGACCTCCGCACTACCAATGCGACGCTCTACCGACTGAGCCACAGCAGCATCACGTGACTGCTAACGCAATCACCGTGTTACATTTTATCAAAGGTATCTCACTTTGTCAATAGAATTATTTTAAATTATATATTTTTTTTGCACAATTCATTCATTATGCTTTCGGTAACCAGTCTGCGCATCTCTTCTGGGGGCATATCATCACCGATATGGTGGCACTGGTACATCAGATAGGAAATCATCCGAGCTAACAGCGCATTGGTAATATAAGACAGCGGAATGTCCTCCCGCAGTTCTCCTTTCGCCCGTGCACTGTCTATGATCTGGCGGACCAGAAGATCCACGGGCCCGTTTTCCTTCTGTTCCGCTATCCGTTGCCGCAGAAGATTTCCCTCCTTGGAATGATCCGTCAGCAGATGCAGAAACGCCATGATGGCATCCACACACTGGGAATGTTCTTCCACCAGCAAAAGCATTCTGTGGATCTGGGTCTCCAGATCCGGACAGGTCTGAATCTGATGGGAAGCCTGCTCCGTTACTGTACGGATTTCATACAACAGGGCACAGACAATGATCTCTTCCTTGGAATCAAAATATTCATAAGCAGTTCCCTTGCCAATGCCCGCCAGCCCGGTGATCATGGACACGCTCATTTCCGAGATATCCTTGTCCTCCCGCAAAAGTGTGCTGACGGCCCGGTACATGGCGGTCACCTTGGGAGGCACCTGGTTCGGTGCCTCCAATCCGGTTATTTTACTCATTTTCCGCATCCCCCGTTTTTCCAGATCTTTGAGATTTTGCCAGCTTCTTAGCCGCTCTTCTCTCCTGTCTGCTCCGCTTATCGAAGATCAGATAGAAGGTCGGGATCAGGATCAGGGTCAGGATCGTGGAAGCCGTCAGACCGCCGATGATAACCAGTGCCATTCCCTGCATCATGACACCGTTATCGCCCAGTCCCAGTCCCATGGGGATCATGGACAGGATCGTTGTCAATGTCGTCATCAGGATAGGACGCAGACGGGTACTTCCGGAAGCCACCAGCGCATCCTCAGTGGACATTCCCTCTTCCCGCAGCATATTTGCGGAATCCACGAACAGAATACCGTTATTTACCACAATACCCATCAACATCAGAAATCCCATCAGGGATACCATACTAATGGTACTTTGCGTAATGAACAACAGCAGGAAGGATCCGATCAGTGCAAAAGGAATACACATCATGACCATGAAGGAGAATCTGGGGGATTCAAACTGCATTGCCATCACCAGGAATACCAGGAATGTAGCTACCAGAATTGCCTGCAACAATGCCTGCAACTCATCGTTCATCATTCCAGTCATCATACTGTCTGCCGGGGTTACAGAATCCGGGAATACCGTGTGATCCACCAGATCGTTGATAGCATTCTGGGCATCAAATATCTTCTCGGAGGTCATAGTGGACGTCACGCTGACCTGATACAGACCGTCCTGCTTCATGATGGTCTCCTGACTCTGTGCGTAATTGATCTCTGCAATATCTCTTAACGGTACCACGGTGCCAAAAGAAGTATCCAGTCCCAGATCCATCAGCAGGTTCAGATCATCATAGCTTCCTTCCGGATATTCCAGCCATACCGCATACTCCGAACCATCATTGGTGATCGTCAACGGATTCATCCCGCTTAATACATTATGGATAGTCATGCCGACCTGAATGGGTGTCAGTCCGTACTGCATTGCCTTGAGAGGATCTACCACTACCTTGGCCAACGTCGTAGAGTTGACCAGAGAGTTTTCTGTCTTTACGACACCGTCAATCTTCTCGATCTCTGCCTGCAGGTCTTCTGCGGCCTGTGCCAGTTCTGCCCTGTCATTACCCTGTAAATCGATCTCATAGCTGCTGGTGCTCATCATGGAGCTCATACTGCTGCCGGAAGATGTTACCGTAACATCCATATCCGTCATACCGGCTGCAATCTCATTCCATTTATCTACTATCTGTGCTGTAGTCAGGGTTCTCTTCTTGATGAGATCTGCGGTAAGGGTTGCACTGGAGCCGCTGATGGATACGGAATAGAATTCCACATCCGGTTCCTCTTCAGCGATCTGTTCCCACAGCTTCAGTGCTTCATCCTCTTTTTCCAGTGTGGTACCGGAACGGAAATTCACCGTAACCGCCACGACTCCTTCATCCGCTGCAGGAATCAGCTCCATGTCCAGCGTTCCTGCCAGCAGAACCGTGCCGATCATCAGCGCCACAGCCACACCAACGACAGTCTTTCTGCGCTTCATCAGCTTCCGCAGGATCTTCTGATACCATGTGGTAAATTTCTTCAACAGCTTATCGATGGGCAGATTTTCTTTTTCCTTCGGTTTAAATACTGTGTAGAACAACGGTACCAGCATCATAGCTGCGATCAGGGATGCCAGCATGGCAAATACAATGGTGAATCCCAGCTGCTCAAACATCTGTCCGGACAGGCCCTTCATAGTGGCCAGCGGCAGATATACCACGATGGTGGTGATGGTGGAAGCGATAATAGAAGCCGTCACTTCCTTCGTTCCCTCTAAGGCTGCCTGTTTCAGATCCGGTGTACTCTTCTGTCTTCGGAAACAGCTCTCGATCACAACGATGGAAGCGTCTACCATCATACCGATGGCAATGACCAGAGATCCCAGTGTTACAATGTTCATGGAGAATCCCATCATGCTCATAAGGATCAGAGTCAGGAACAGGGAAATGGGCATGGAGGCTCCGACGATCAGGCTGGCCTTGAAATCGCCAAAGAATAGGAACAGCACCGCCATGGTCAATACAACACCCAATAACAGGGTCTCGGCTACACTGGTCAGGGAGCTGATAATGGAGGAACTGGCATCATAAGTAACTTCAAATTCGATGGCCGGGTTCTCCGCCTGGATCTGTTGTAATTTTTCCTTCACATCCTTGCAGGCATTTACCGTACCGGCACTACTTTTGTTCTTAATGCCGATGCTGACATTGTCCTGTCCGTTGTAACGGCTGATACTGGTGGCATCCTTGGATGCCGTAGTAACATTTGCAATGTCCTGCAAAGTAATGACCTGTCCCTTGGTGGTCATCAGTGGCATCTCACGCAGCTTCTGTACGGTATTGTACTCCATGGACGTCGCCACGCTGATGTCCTGACTGCCCTGGGTCACGCTGCCTGCAGGATAAGTAAAGTCTACGGTTCCCAGCATCTGTGCCACCGTGGACATGTTCAGACCGTACTGCTTCATCAGGGTCTCATTGAGTTCTACTTTGATATAATCCTCGGAACCACCGGTGACGGATACCTGTGCCACACTGGACAGGGATTCCAGCTCCGGAACCACAGCTTCGTTGACTACTTTTAACAGGTCCACATCACCCTTTTCCACCGCAGAGATCGTCATGACATCCATACTGTTCATGTTCATTTCGATGATAGTAGGCTGATCCACGTCATCCGGCAGACTCAACTTTGCAGTCTCCATGGCGGCACGCAGATCATTGTGGCATTCATCAATATCCACACCATATTCATAGGTGAACAAGACCATACAATAATTTTCAAAGGAATAGGAATTCACGGAATCCACACCGCTCAGGGTGGAACCGGAATCTTCGATAACGGATGCCACGAGTTCATCCACGCTCTCCGGGTCTGCGCCGGGATAGGTAGCCATGACAATGAGCATGGGCATCTCAATGTCGGGCGTCAGTTCCATCTTGAAACCAAAAATGGAGCTGATGCCGAATACTGCCAGTGCCAGGATCACAAGGAAACAGGACACCGGTCTTTTCAGAGCTAGCTTTGTCAAATTCATTCTGCTGCCTCCCCTACTCTTCTGCCTTCACCGGTGCGGTGACTTCCACACCGTTCATCAGCTTGGGAGACCAGCTGGTGATCACGGTATCTCCGGGCTGTATTCCCTCAGTAACAGAAATCTGTGTATCATCAAACAGATCTGTGGTCACATAGGTCTTCACGGCCTTGCCGTCCACACTTAAGTATACATAAGAACCGGTATTATCATAGTACACTGCATCATAAGGGATCAGCACCGCACTGTCGTTCGTATGATAGGTATCGGTAGTCAGCTTCACGGATACACCGCTGGGCAGATCGCTGCCATTGGCATTTACCGCTGCCTTGATCTGGAACAGGCCGGTCTGCTGATTCACTGCCACACCGATTTCGGTGATGCTGCCGGCGTAGCTGGTGGTTCCCCGCTCCACGGTCACTTCCTGCCCCATGGTCAGTGTATTTTTCACAGCTTCGCTGACCTGAAAAGTCACGGTCATCATATTTTCATTGGCAATGGTGTACGCAGGATTGCTGCTTCCGGCAATGCCGTTGACTTCCACTCCCTTGCTCTGGATTGTACCGGAGATGGGAGCCTTGACAGTGTAGTAGGATAATGCCAGTTCCGCACTTTCCACGCCCACATTTGCCAGCTGTTCACTGGTGGACAGTTGCTTCTTCGTATCCTCCAGTGCCTGTCCCTGGGACAATGCCTGGGAACGATCCACAATATTCATGCTGCTCTTTGCTGCATTGTAAGCGGATTCCGCCTGCTGTAATCCGGCCACCAGAGAATTTCTGCTGGACTCCAGCTGTTTCTTCGTTCCTTTCAGTGTCTCGATCTGCGTCTTCATCTGCACAACACTTGACGCATTTCCGCCGCTCACACTGGATGACGCTGCTTTTATGGCATTTTCCAGCTGTGTAATATTTGCATTGCATGCGTCGATCTGATCTGAAAGATCATCATAGTTCTGGTCATAGGCATTTTTCGCCTGGACATACGCGATCTGTGCCTGATCATACCCGGACTGTGCCTGCACTCTGCTGCTATCCATCTGGATATTGGCGGATTCCTGCTGGGTGGTCAGGGCACTGTCTGCCTGCTGCCTTACATTGGCCGCACTGAGCTGCGCCTGTTCTAACTGTAATTTTGCTGCGGAATCATCGATCTTGAACAGAACATCCCCGGCATTGACCTGATCCCCCACCTCAAAATAAGTATCCGTCACCGTGCCGGAGGCAAAGGGAATGACATAGACCAGCTCCTGGGGAGAAACCGTCCCCACAAAGCTGTTCTGCAGGGTCAGTTTTCCGGTCTGAGCCTGCTCCATATCTACAACGACCGCAGAGGTCTCCGCAGTGTCCTGCACCGCATTGCTGCCACAGCCTCCGAGCAACAGGCTGCCTCCCATCAACAACGCCATTCCGACGCTGCAATTTCTTTTCCATGTATTGTGCATGATCTTTTCGCCTTTCTGAATAGTTATGAATATGTATTTGCTTTATTAACCGACCGGCCGGTCGGTCAGCATTTGCAGTATACTCCTATGCCGGGTTTTAAGTCAATATTCCAACTCTGCAGATTCTATTAAAAAACTATAAAAAACACATTCCTGAAAAATTTTTTCAAGAATGTGTTCTCTTCTCTCATTATTTTGCATCACACCAGTCTCCGGATTTTGCTCTTCAGACGCTGTAAGGCATTGTCCGTAGACTTTTCGTCTCTTCCCAGCACCTTGGCGATCTGGGTATAGCTCATTCCCGTCAGGTACAAATCCAGCACCTGTTTTTCAAAGCTGCTGAGTTCTGTCTCAATAGCTCTCTCCAGATCTTCCACCCGCTCCTTGTCCAGGAACAGTTCCTCCGGACTCATCTGGGTTCTGGCTGCCAGAGCCTCAATAAGATTTTTCTCCTCATTGTCCGTGCCCTCGCTGCTTCGCTCATACAGAGATACATAGCTGTTGAGCGGTGAGTGCTTCAGGCGCTTGGAAGCCTGCACTGCCGTGTACATCTGTCTGCTGATACACAGATCTGCAAAGGTATAAAAGCTGGCATCTCTGCCGCAGTCATAATCCCGCACTGCCTTGAACAGCCCGATCATCCCTTCCTGGATCAGATCTTCGCTGTCTCCGCCCAGAATATACATGGATTTTGCCTTGCTTCGCACCAGATTTTTATACTTGTCGCAGATGTAATCCATCACCTGTCTGTCACCTTCCCGCAGCTGGTCGATGAGTTCTTCATCCGTCATCTCTTCATATTTGAAATGCTCTGCCATGCTTTCCCCTTTTTTTCCACTCCTATATTACGCCTGTAATCTCTGACGCACGATCTCATAAGCCAGTACGCCTGTTGCCACGGAAGCATTGAGGGAATCGATATCCCCCTTCATGGGAATGGATGCCACCATATCGCATTTTTCCTTCACCAGACGTCCTACGCCCTCACCTTCATTGCCGATGACCAGACCAATGGGGCCTTTGAGATTCAGATCATACATGGTGGTACCGCCCATATCGGCGCACACGAACCACAGTCCTTCCTTTTTCAGTTCTTCAATGGTCTTGGCCAGATTCGTCACCTTTGCTACCGGCGTATAGTTCAGCGCTCCCGCGGAGGTTCTGGCTACCGTCGCGGTCAGTCCTGCTGCGCGGTTCTTCGGAATGATGACACCGTGGGCTCCTGCCAGATTGGCGGTACGGATGATAGCTCCCAGATTGTGTGGATCCTCGATATTATCCAGCAGGAAAATAAAAGGCGGCTCGCCCTTTTTTCTTGCTGCTTCCAGAATATCGTCCACCTCTGCATACTCGTAAGCGGCCGCATAGGCGATAACTCCCTGATGCTTTCCGGTCTCGGATAATTGATCCAGACGCTCCTTAGTCACATATTTTACTAACGTGTCATGTTTTTTTGCTTCTCTTTTAATAGTCATCATGGGGCCATCCTGACAGCCATCCAGAATAAACAGCTTGTCAATGGGTTTGCCCGCACGATAGGCCTCGATCACGGCATTTCTGCCTTCTATGGTAAATTCCTGATATCCCATGTCTGTCCTTTCTATTGTGAATTTCTGTATCGTTTTATAAACGATTTCTTCGCTTTTCAAGCTCTCGAAATTTTTATTACAGTTCCATGCCTGCCAGACGGATGCCGTCTTTGATCAACTGCAGCATCCGGTCGATCTGTCCCGTCAGGTACAGATAGCCCATCAGTGCTTCAAAACCGGTAGCTCTGCGGTAATCTGCCACGGAAGCGTTTTTCGCGGTGGTGTAGGATTTGGCGTTGCGTCCTCTGCGGTACACCGCTTCCTCTTCCTCCGTCAGTTCCGGAAGCAGTGCCTCGATCATGGCAGACTGCGCCGGTGCCTTTACATAACGTGTCGTCTTTTTATGCAGATCATTGGCGGAACGGTTAGCTCTCTCCACCACCACGCTGCGGATCACCAGCTCATAAATCCCGTCTCCGATATAGGCCAGTGTCAGCGGAGAATACGCCCGGACATCCTGTCCTTCGCAGGCAAATGCTTCCTTTATTTTCGTAAGAAGGGTTATGCTCTCTTCCATTTTACACCCTCTCTGGTATCTTCCAGCACAATGCCTTTGGCTAACAGCTCGTCACGGATCTCGTCGGCTCTTGCGAAATTCTTCGCCTTTCTGGCTGCCTGACGCTCTTCAATCAGTGCCTCGATATCGCTGTCCAACATTTCCGCTTTCTTGTCTACGATCAGTCCACAGATATCGGACAGAGTCACGATTTCCTGTTTCAGAGCCTCCAGAAATGCCTTGCTGCTGTCTGCTTTCGCATTGGAGTTGACGAATTTTACCAGCTCGAAGATAGCCGCCAGCGCATCCGCAGTGTTGAAATCATCGTCCATAGCTTCATCGAATTTGGTCTCAAAGCCCTGTGCCTCGGTAACTAACTGCTTCTCTTCTTCGGACATTTCGGCATCTGCTGCCTTTTCCAGCAGGAACTTCAGGTTATCCACGCTGGTAACGATTCTCTCGTAGCCGTTCTTTGCTGCTTCCATCAGATCGGCACTGAAATTCAGCGGGCTTCTGTAATGTGCGGACAGCATGAAGAAACGAAGTACCTGCAGATCATATTTTTCGGAGATCTCACGAACAGTAAAGAAGTTGCCCAGAGACTTGGACATCTTGCGGTTGTCAATGTTCAGGAAGGCATTGTGCATCCAGTATCTTGCAAAAGGCTTGTCATTGGCTGCCTCGGACTGTGCGATCTCATTCTCGTGATGAGGGAAGATCAGATCTTCGCCACCGGCATGAATATCTATCTCCTCACCCAGATAACGCTTACTCATAACAGAGCACTCGATGTGCCAGCCGGGACGGCCCTGACACCAGCAGGAATCCCAGTAAGGCTCGCCTTCTTTCTTCGGCTTCCACAATACGAAATCCAGGGGATCTTCCTTCTGATCTTCACCGGAGACTAACAGGGAACGGTTACCGCCCTGCAGATCGTCCAGGTTCTTGTGAGACAACTTGCCGTAGTCCTTGAAGCTTCTGGTCCGGAAATATACCGTACCATCCGCTGCAGGATACGCATGCCCCTTGTCGATTAGAGTCTGGATCATATCCAACATGCCGCCGATCTCCTCGGTAGCCTTAGGGTTCTTGGTAGCGGGCTTGATATTCATTCCCTCCATGTCTTTTTTGCACTCTGCGATATAGCGCTCGGAGATCACGCTGGGCTCCACACCCTCTTCATTGGCCTTCTTGATGATCTTGTCATCCACGTCTGTGAAGTTGGATACATAGTTTACTTCGTAACCCTTGTATTCCATGTAACGGCGCACCGTATCAAATACGATCATGGGGCGGGCATTGCCGATGTGGATCAGGTTGTATACGGTAGGCCCGCAGACATACATTTTTACCTTTCCCGGCTCCAGGGGCTTAAATTCTTCTTTTCTCTTGCTTAAAGTGTTGTAGATTTGAATACTCATGATTTATCCTTTCCTGTCTTAACTGTATTATCAGTTTTCGCTTCTTCGCTCATTACCACCAGCCTGCGCAGCTGTTTCAGTTCATCTTCCATCTCCAGCACGCGGTTGGTCAGTTCGGAGTTCTCACGCTGCAATACCGTGATATCTTCCCGCACCGGATCGGGGAGATCTGTCTGGTTCATGGTCTCCTGGGGGAGGCTTGCGTTGTTACGCTTTACTACGCGTCCCGGTACACCCACGACCGTGGATCCGGGGGGCACTTCACTTAAGACCACGCTTCCGGCACCGATCTTCGAATTATCTCCGATGGTAAAGGAACCCAGTACTTTCGCACCCGCACTGATCATGACGTTGTTGCCGATGGTCGGATGACGCTTGCCGTGCTCCTTGCCAGTTCCTCCCAGTGTCACTCCCTGATACAGGGTCACATTATCGCCGATAATGGTAGTCTCACCAATGATGACACCGTTGCCGTGATCAATGAAAAATCCCTTGCCGATCTGCGCGCCGGGATGGATCTCAATGCCCGTCTTACGTACACCACGCTGGGAAATATATCTGGCCCAGAAATAATGCCCGCTCACATATAGCTTGTGAGCCAGTCGGTAATGGATCATGACCTTGAAACTGGGATACAAAAGTACCTCCATGGAAGAATGGATCGCCGGATCACGTTCCTTGATAATACGGACTTCTTCTTTTAAATTTTTGATGATGCCCATGTTCTCACCTCGAAAAAAATACCGCGAACAAACTCTTCTCTTAGAGACGAATTTATCCGCGGTTCCACTCTACTTAAGGGACGATGCCCTTCACTCTTACGCCTATGGCGTCACGCACATAACGGGTGCTCACCGGATCCGGATACTTTTGTTAACGTTCCCCGGATCAGCTCACAGGCGCACTTCCTTTTCCTCGGACGAAAGCCGCTCCCAGCTTCTAACGGCTTCTCTCTGGCGTCCTACCTAAAAGTACTTTTCCTGTTCCATGCCTTTATTCTATAAATGATAATTCCTACTAAATAAGATATGCAAAAATACGGGTTTTGTCAACCCCTTACCCCTTATAATCCTCGATCATAGCTTCGATCTCAGCGATCTGCGCTGCGCTGAGCTTCTTGCTCTGGATAAATGCTGCGATCATCTTCGGCAGCGAACCGCCATAAGCCTTCTCCACGAAAGCATCCCCCTGGGCTCTGTGGTATTCCTCCTTATTCAATACGGAAGATACGATGGCATTCTCATTTTTGAAAATACCGTTCTCACAAAGCTTTTTAATAAACGTATAGGTAGTGGATTTCTTCCAGCCGAACTTCTCCGCGCACTGTTTTACCAGTTCTCCGGAACCGATGGGTTCCTCCTCCCAGATCAGCTCAGCAAATTTGTATTCTGTCTCCGTCATCTGATACATTCCCATTCCTCCTTGTATCCTTCTTAATCCAGCACTTGCCAATTATGCAATCCTATTGGCTTTTTTTGCACTCATCACATTATAAAAGGTCGATAGTATACAGACCTTGTTCTAATTAAAGTCTATATCCTATCGACCTATTTGTCAAGTTCTTATTTTCCGAAATTATCAGCTCTTCGGGCATCCGCTGCAGCTTCCGCAGCCGCCCTGCATCGCCTGTGCCGTAAGATCAAACGGCGTAGTCACCAGACAGATTGCCTGAGAGGAGATTCCCTCTCCGCTGCCGGTGAATCCCAGTCCTTCCTCCGTGGTAGCCTTCACATTGACCTGTCCCACATCGATCAGCAGGGCTTTCGCGATATTTTCCCGCATGGTATCGATATGCGGGCGCATCTTCGGTGCCTGTGCAATGATCGTCGCATCGATATTTTCGATAAACACATGATTCTCTTCCAGCAGCTCGCCCACTTTTTCCAGCAATTTTATGGAAGAAATACCCTTGTATGCCGGATCTGTATCCGGGAAATGTTTCCCGATATCCCCCAGCGCCGCTGCTCCCAACAGCGCATCCATGATGGCATGGAGCAGGACATCCGCATCCGAATGTCCCAGGAGCCCCTTTTCATAAGGTATTTTCACGCCACCGATGATCAGGTCTCTTCCCTCCACCAGACGGTGTACGTCATATCCCATTCCGATTCTCATATTTACAACCTTTCCGCAGACGTTATCCTTTTTCAAAAAGTACCGACTGTCCCGTTGCGGCCAGTGCCGGGTGCCAATGCCGTCCGCAATATACTAAATCTCTATCATTATTGTCTCGCCACAGCACAGTTCATCAGTTCCTCCGTGCTGTCGAATAGATAGACGGTATAAATGCCGTCCTCATATACCTTTTCGCCCTGCTTTAATGCCGGAGCCTCTGCATATTCCGCACATTCCTCCGACGTCAGAAGCAAGAATGTCTCCCCGGTATGATACCCTTCCTCATAATATTTCATGGGAGAAGACCACTTGAAATATTCCAGATGTTCGGGATCTCCGATGTTGCCGATCTCCACTTCGCCATTGGTAAGCTCTGTAATGATATTGGCATTATTATAAGTAGCAAAGCCAAAATCATACCCGTTTTCCGCAAGGAACTGCGCCACGGGACGCTTCGTTTCGTTCTTGTCCACCGTCAGGAAAGACATCACCGTTTTACCCGTACCAAGGATCAGACAGATTGTAAGCAGCGCCGTCACCGCCAGACGGTCAAATGGCATTTGCTCCTCTTCCAGATAAAAGCACAATACCGGCAGTGCAAAAATAAAAATCGTAATATAATACCGTGGCACCATGGTACTGGTGGTGAAAATAAACACAAACAGATTCAGTACAAAGCTGACTTTCAGGAAAAGTGTGATCAGGCTGCGAAATCCTGTACTCTGCTCCGTCTTTCCGCTCTTCACCGTAACATATCCGTAGATGCCCAGCATTGCGAAAGCCGCCATGGTCACAATACCACGCAGGGATAAAAAGCCCTTGTCGGGAATATAACCAAAAAGCATTAACAGACAGCCTGCTGCATTCTGGATCCGGTCAAACAGCACCCCGTGGTACAGAGCGATGAAATTCGTGGCACCGTAGGTCTGGAACACATATTTATGGCTGATCCATACCACATTAATGCCGTAGCCCGCTACTGCGAAAAACGCTCCCACTACACTGTAGAGAAAATATTTCATCCGGGTCGTAGGCAGCAAGGCACGAAAATGCGCCTTTGTCATCTCTCCCCGGAAACTCTGGAACTCCTCTCCACCCAACAAATAGAAAAAAGAAGTCAGTACCAACGGGCACTGTAATGCCAGCAGGTAACGTACGCCGGACATTCCACAGACAATAGCCAGCAGCACATAGAAGATCCACAGGCTGATCTTGCGTTTTGTACTGTATTCTCCACTGCACAGCCGCAGGTACATACCGAAGAACCACAACACCAGAATCACATGGGACATGTAGGTATTGCCCATTTGCATGTGTGTCATCATGGTCTCGGAAAAAGGCAGAAGCAACAGACAGGAGCTTAACACCGTAAGCCCGCGCGATACTTTTAACGGCTTCATAAAATAATAATAGGAAGCCAGCATCAGCCCGTAAAACACCAGATTCGTGATCGTGCGGATCACATGCCAGTTGTTGCAGATCCGGAACAGCGGTCCCATGATCAGCTGTGTATACAGCACACGGAACTCCGTGGAATAATACCAGTTCGTCGTCGAAATCATCTGATGCTCCCCCGCAAGGATCCTGGAAAAGATCATCTCTGCCGCCATATCGGAATCCAGCCAGTGATCCTGGCTGATGATATTCAAGCCAAGCAGGAGCAAAAGCGTCGCTCCCAGCAAAATATATGGTATCTGTTTTTTCAGTGTTTTCATACCGCAGACCTTTCTGTTAGTGCCTATGCATTCTTCCCTAACTATACACGATTTGCCGCAAAAGCACAACTGCGGCTTTTGCGGCAAATACATAAAATTCCTCATCTACTTAAGATTTTTTTCTCTTGGGGAAGCTGTTGCCGATGCCCGGCTCTTCCCGCTTCTTTCTCTTTTTTACTTCTCTCTCCGCTCTGTCCCCGGAGTATTTACGGTCCGCTGCCTTTTTGTCGCGGCCGCCCCATTTTCTTCCGTCCTCGCGGTTCTCGTCTCTGCGGTGTCTTCTGTTCTCGCCGGAAACGGTATTGTCGTCGTCCCTGCGGTCTCTGTCACCGCGACCGAATCTTCTGCGGTCCCCGTCTTCACGGCCAAACTTCCGTCTTCCGTCGCCTCTGCCGAAACTGCGGCCTTCACCACCGTCTCTGCCGGATCGGCCTCTGTCCCCGAAACGATTGCCACGCTTTGTATATTCATCTGCGGCGATCTCCTCGCCCTTGTCGCCGACCTGTAATTTCAGCATGGCAGCTGCCAACTCCAGTGCATCACAGCCTTCCTCTTCCATTTTCCGCTGTAAAAAGCTCTTCATCAGCTCGATGTCTTCATGCTCATGCAGTTCCCATGCCTTGTTCAGATATTTGTCTGCTTTCGCTTTCAGCACCTTCGCAGCTCCGGGAAGCTTTTTCTCGGTAATGGTGGTATGACAGACTCTCTCGATCTCACGGATCTTGCCAATTTCCCTGCTGTTGGCAAAAGTAAAGGATCTGCCCTTTCTGCCGGCACGGCCGGTTCTGCCGATACGGTGCACATAGTACTCAATATCCTGTGGAATATCGTAATTGATGACAGCTTCCACATCATCCACATCAATCCCTCTGGCTGCCACATCCGTAGCGATCAGAATGCTGGCTCCGCCGTTACGGAAACGGTTCATGGCCACATCACGCTGTGCCTGGGACAGATCGCCATGCAGCCCTTCTGCCTGAAAGCCCTGCTGCTTCAACAGATCCGCCAGTTCGTCCACCTTTTTCTTCGTATTACAGAAGATCAGGGTCAGCTTCGGCTGATAGTACTCTAACAGTCTTACACAGGCTGCATCCTTGTCCTGATTTTTCACACGGTAGAATTTCTGGGATACCAACGGAATCGTCAGTTCTTTTGCCGCTACTTTTACTATTTTTGCATCCTTCTGGAACCGGTCCGTGATCTCCAGGATCGGCTTCGGCATGGTAGCGGAGAACAGTGCGGTCTGGTGCTCTCCGGGAATCTGTCCCAAGATCAGCTCCATGTCCTCACGGAAGCCCATGTTCAGCATCTCATCTGCCTCATCCAATACCACCATGTTCACCAGATCCAGCTTAATAGTGCGTCTGCGCATATGGTCCATGACACGTCCCGGGGTTCCCACGATAATCTGTACGCCCCGCAGTCCCGCGATCTGACGGCTGATATCCTGTCCTCCGTAGACCGGCAGTACCTTAATGCCGTGCATGTATTTTGCGATTTTCCGCAGTTCTTCCGCTGCCTGGATCGCCAGTTCTCTGGTGGGGCACAAGATAATGGTCTGTAACTTTTTCACATCCGGATTAATGTGCTGGATCGCCGGAATGCCGAATGCAGCAGTCTTGCCCGTACCGGTCTGGGCCTGTCCGATGATGTCCTCCCCCTGTAATAAATAGGGAATCGCCTGCTCCTGGATCGGAGACAGCTTTTCAAACCCCATCTCCCGGATCGCACGGACAATACGGTTGTCCAGCAACGGCTCGATGGAGGCAATGCCGTCCTGCGCTTTCACTTCTTCTACTGCTTCGTTCACTTCTTCATTTTCCAAAAAATAACTCACGAAATACTCCTTTAAATTCAAAATCGTGGCAACCTTCAGAACTTCATTCGCAAAATCGCATCTTCATGAAAATCACCTTGGTTCTGAATTGTTGCACAAAAAAAGAAATCATTGCGATGCGCTTCTGATTTCTTCCATCAAATCTCAACAACATTTCGTAGTATAGCACGGAAGCATTGAAAAAACAAGTGATTTCGTTTACCATATAATAAAAAGTAATGCTTCCAAAGCAGAATAACCTAAATTTCGCATTACTATTTATGCCGTTCGGCGGCAGAATGGAGATTTTATGATACAGACATTACACATCGTACCGGAATATAACGAAGAACTGATCTATCCCGCCATCTGCAAAAGCATGGAGGCGCTGCACATCGCCACAGATTTACGCCCGGAGATGAAGATCGTCATCAAGCCCAACCTCGTCATGGCGAAATCCCCGGATTTTCCCGCCACGACCCACCCTCTGGTCATAAAAGCTGTGATCAGGTGGCTGCGAGAGCAGGGCATGCAGCACATCACCATTGCGGAAAGTTCCGGCGGTCTCTACAATGCCGAAGCCATGAAACACGTATATCACGTATGCGGCATGGATACTCTGGGCGAAGGTGCTGAACTCAACATGGACTTTTCCGCACAGACCGTAAATTGTCCGGCAGGATTTAAAAATCACAGTTTCCACCTGATCACTCCTATCGTGGAAGCCGATTATATCATTAATATCTGTAAACTGAAGACCCATGCCATGACCGGCTATTCCGGCGGCATCAAGAATCTCTTCGGCACCATCCCCGGTCTGGAAAAGCCCCAGATGCACTACCGCTGGCCGGAGATCGAAGATTTCTCCAACATGCTCTTAGAACTGGCTCAGACCGTAGCTCCCAATCTCACCGTCATTGACGCCATTGATGCCATGGAGGGTAACGGTCCCACCGGCGGCACTTCGCATCCTTTGCATATGCTGCTGGCGGCAAAAGATTTCTATACCCAGGACTGCTTCGCCGCAAAACTTATGGGATTAGAACCTACAGAGATCGTCATGCTGCGTCAGGCACTGGAAAAAGGTCTGGCTCGCCCTAAGGAGTTGGCGCTTGTGGGAGATCCGGTTCCGGAAGGCTTATCTCCTTTTCAGAAGCCGGATACCATAAAATTAGATTTTACCAACGGTGTGCCGAAATTTTTACGCAAGCCTTTCATGTTCGTGGCTTCCCGACTGTTGAAATCCTATCCGCAGCTGACCCCGGAGAAATGCGTGGGATGCGGAAAATGTGCGGAAAGCTGTCCGGCACATGTCATCAGAATCGAAAATCGCAAGGCGAAATTCAAGAGAAAAGGCTGCATCTCCTGCTTCTGTTGTCAGGAAATGTGCCCCATGAAGGCTATCAGTGTAAAGAAAGCCCTGTAATTTCCTGCTTTTTGCTATTATTGTTCTAATTGCATACAAAATTTTTACAAAAATATCAAAAAACGTGTTGACAAAGTGGGACACGCATTGTATACTGAACAGGTCGGTTGCGAGAGCAACGAAATGGAATCTTAGCTCAGCTGGGAGAGCATCTGCCTTACAAGCAGAGGGTCATAGGTTCGAGCCCTATAGGTTCCATTCCAACTTCGGTTGGTCATATGGCGAGATAGCTCAGTTGGCTAGAGCATGCGGTTCATACCCGCAGTGTCGAGGGTTCGAATCCCCCTCTCGCTATTAGGTTAAAAGGGTCGGAAATGCTGATAAATACAGCGTTTCCGATTTTTTTGATTTCTCAAAGTATCAAATAATATGTTTACTTTTGTTTACTTCTGGATTTCTGACGGTGATAATGGTTAAACCAGAGTTTAAAATGCGCCGGTTTTCTCCTCTTAAAACCAGGGTTAAGAAGCCTAAAACAAAAGGTACGAAAGCTGACTCCGTGGAAAAAGTTACGGTTGCCGAACTTCTTCCCTCTTTGGAAAATACGGTTTTAAATAAAAATTAAACTTTAGCATCACCGCTTTCAGCATTCTGATAGACAAAGGAATTAGTGGTCATGGTGATTTCATCTAATATAGCCAGATTTCCGCTTTTCTTTATGCACATTGTTATTTAATAATTTGGACTTGCACACCGCCAAACCCGTTACTGTTCCAAAACAAACTGCTCTGTCTCAGGGTTCCACTTTAATACTGCTACGATTTCTTCAGAACTTATCAATTTATCCTCAGATGCCACAATAATCAAATCATCTACTATATCCATATAATAAAAAGATTCATCTCCAATGATCTTTAGCGCATCTATCGGAATTTCTACCCATTGACTGCCTTCGACAGCTAAAAGCTGAATTTCCTGTGTTGATATTCCTTGATATGTTGTGGTTTTTGATACCAATATTCTGCTTTGTCCGTCACTCGCTTGAATACAGTTTATAACTACTTTATCAGCCGCAAACTCCTTATATGCTACCATTTCTAATGAATCAGCATCTAAAAGGATACCCACCGTTTTATCCAATCCTGCAACATGAGGGGTATTCAAAATCTTGCATAACACGAATATTTCACTGGCATTATCTTGCGAGAAAGAACCAAAATCAATCCGAACTATAACAATATCTAATGCACTGATGTTACCTTCTTCGTAATTCTCTGCTACCTTTTCTATAATCCTGTTATTAAGCTCTGAGACCATATCAGCACTATCCCTGGATTTCGATATTCCACACGCATTGATGCACATCAGCATAAACAACACAAGAACAGAGACCGGCAAAACCTTATTTTTCATCTTACCCATACTCGTCTTAATCTCTTTCTGGCACATTTTCTATTTTAATGTGCAGGATATGATCCTGCAATCAGTGTAATAATACAACAAAATATTCGATGCGGAATCACCATTTTTTGCACGCAATGCGGCACCCATTTGACATAGCCCGTAACGATGTCCTCCCGCACCAGTTGCAATATCTGTGCAACTTACAGCTTTCAAAGCAGGCTGCGTAGAATGATCTTTTGTTCCATTACCACTACAGCTTGAGAAAAAGGCACCCCAAATATAATCATAAGTTGTAGATGATGGTTTATACATTACAATATCCGTTTTAGATTTACCTCCAGAAGTATAAAAAATATTTGCCGTTGCATCTATTGCCTCCTCGGTAACCTTAGTAGGATCATATACCTGACAACAAGAAGATGAGCAAACCTTATAATCTTTACCCGAATGATTCGAATAAACACTCAGCGCATACTCTAAGAAGGTGTTTGCCGCCACTGCCTGTGCTTCATACAATTCACTAACCTGTGTTGAAGTTAGTCCTTTACCAGTGTAATAACTTTTTCCGTAAAGTTCCGAAGATAATACAGTATAGATATATGTCTCTCTATCAACAGTTTTTGTTTGATTATTATAGTAAACCGCAATAGAATTGCTTACATCCGGAACAGAACTCATTGCTCTGGCAACAGATGATGTTGCAAAATTTCCTCTATCTATAATAGAAGGCAGTACAGTTTGTCCTCCTATATCATGCATTATTTCTTCTCTATCCTGCGAAACAGAAAAGTCATCATTTATATAGAATGTAAAAATTGTAGTTCCATCCGCACTGTCAACATCATAATTACTATAATTTGCCGCAAAATACCCTGCTGCATTTATTTCCCAATCGTATGTTCCTGAAGGGAGATTTTTTATTTGAAAACGTCCATCTTCACCCGTAATGACCGCAACTTCCCCATCTACAGAAATTGTAGCATTTGGAATAAAGGCTTCTGTATCATAATCTCTTACAACACCGACAACATTTGCCAAATTATTGTTGGAAAAAGTGTGCATACTTACTGCCAAGTCTACTGTTGCTGCAGAAAGGGCATAATTTTGGAATCCTTCGTCATAATCTTTTTGTGTTATTACCTCTGTCTCATAAAGTAAAGTTCCCTTGCTCACAGTATCCGTTTCTCCACATGCTTCTTCTGCATATGTAGTAATAGCAGAAGTATAAATAGAGCATCCGAACATAACAGCAATTGCCAAAGATATTATTCTTTTCTTCATATTTCACCCTCCCATTTTTTATAGGTAGTGTCAACTTTATACGCTCAAAATCACCCCAACTCCAGTAAAATCAAGTGTTCCAAGGCTGTGCCTTTACCTCCCCTTTCTTTGGCTTGGGTGACCAAAATTTTGCATCGGAAGATCAGTCAAGACCGGACTGAAAGCCGTTAAATTCAACCTTGACGGGGCTTTCGTAAGCAAAATATAATCGTTCACCCCAATGGAAAGGAATACGATTTTTTCATAATTCGGTTTACATTACCTTTTAGTTTGCAGAACCGGCGTTCGCTGTGAAACTATCCAAGTCTGAATTGGAAGCCTTTTCTTTATACCCAACCTGGGATTCTGCAACTCTGACAATTTCAGCACAATAATCAGTATTTATGGAATTCAAGCTGTATAACGCTTCACTAACAGCTTGAATTTCTTCAGAAACATAAGAACAGGATTGGAATCCTGACACAGTCTCCCTATAACTGTCAGACACTACTTTGGCTACATCATATGCCTCATCGTACATGATAGTCAGGTTGTGTTCAATGTCTGCAGTCTTCACAACACCGTCATCTACATATTCCATGCTCTCATATAATGTCACAAAAGTTATTGTATCCTCTATGTCAATCCCAGAAATTTGAAAAGACATATCAGAAACGCTGACGTTATTTTCGGACAATGTAATTCTGTGAGCATTTTCATCGTTCACGATGCCGTTGACAGCCACTGTTCTCAAGCTTTCCGTGTCCCCGGTCATGACTGCTGTTTCCCGACTATCCATGTAGCTTTCTACCCAAGTATCTCCACCCTTTCTGTATCTTCCAGGCCAGCCGCCTCTGCGGGCAAAATCGGAACCATAACAAAGATCATACAAATAGCTAAAAAACTCGCAATATACTTTTTCATTGCTTCCTCTTTTCTCTTCATAAAATACCTCTCTTTCTCGTCTGAACTTGTTTAATCTGCCTTCTGGTTAGAAATAAACAAATAACCATCATCCGTCTTTTGTAAAATGACCACCCATTGCCCCCCCTCATACTCTTTTTCGTATTTCAGTATGAGTTTGTTATTTGACTCCCAAGTTCCGGAAGTAACCATACACCAATCAAAATTCGAGTCTCCCATAATCAGATAGTAACTGTCATATTGCTCCAAATAATAGAAACTGTCCAAGCCTGTCTTTTTTGTCTCCGCCAGACTTATTCCCATTTTTTCCTGCAAAAAAGCATCCATTTCATTTGCCGTGATTTTTATGATATCCAAATACGGGGCATCACTACATAACTCTGTCAGCATTGACAGTTCATCCTCCGATACTTCGCCAAACGCTCCTCCAACGCCATTATAAAATAACTCAAACAAGTTAATTTCATCTGGTTGACTATACTCGCTGGATAACAGCATATTGTTCATGTTCGTTATGTCACCATTGAAAAATTCTGTGTTAAACACAGTAATTTCCTTTTCGGAAAGAGTACCGGAAGCCATCTGGCATCCTGAAAACATCAAAATCATAAAAGACAAGATAACCGATAATGCAAGTAAATCCATAACTTTTGTCAATATTTTCATTCAAAATCTCCTCCGTTTCACTTCTCAAATTTCTCGCCATTATAGACTCTTCATGGGCACCACTCCCATCCATAGTTGCAAAGCAGATTTCCCCACCTGCAATACACATTACATTTTTCTACAAACTGATAATTCTTTTCTGCCGATGTTGCCGTTTTAATTTCTCCATTAACACTACACGTCATTGTAACTCGATATGTACCTCTGGAAACCAGATATATTTCCAAGCCAGATGCTGTTATGGTATTGCTCGAATCTTCCCATGATTCCACATTGACCCAGCTACCAGAGACCTTTTCCTGGAACATAGCTTTTACATACATTTTTCAAATGATTTCTGCATTTCCCTATCAGCATTGTGATTACAACTATTAAAAATATTATATTTAGCTCCAAGAAGTAGCTATCCTTTTCAAATATAGTGCAAACTATTCCGATAAAAAAATCCAAGCATAAATATTTCATCAGCTTTATTTTAAAACACTTGTTCTCTTCTTCGTTTATCTCCCTGTTTCTGTTCTCAACTGGATATAACACATACACAAATACTTCCAGGGCGAATAATACAATAAGTGAAACAAATTCATGTAAACAGAGATTCTTAACTACAAGCAGAGTAGTAATATATGTTAAGCATGACAAAACAAAGCATATCCAGAATTTTTCCAAATGCAAACCACCTGCATAGGAACGCAATGGTGAGAAAATCACAAAGAAAAATATCCCTTCTAAGACCATATCGAGTTTCAGTGCGATGAACAAGCTTGCAACCAAAAATAACCCAACTTCCAAGGTTATGACAAATCCATATTCATAGACTTCCCGATCTGCTTCATCAACCATGCTCTTTTTGATAACATAATCTGTCAACAACTTTGCTACTTTTCTCATTTATTTGTTTTTCCTGAATTTCCTCACTTCTTCCGGCTGTTTAGGCTGATGGTATATGAGTGCACATCTGCTGTTTGCAGCTTTTGATAACATTCCATCAGCAACGGATGTTAATGCTTTTGCTAATACAGTTTTCTTTTCATTTTTCTTCATTATGTATACCCCCTTAATGAACTATTTTTGTAATCATATCATATTCCCCGCAAGATAATCACTAATATGTCAAAAATACGGCAATAGCTGTCAATTTTCCAGTAGATTCATGACAACGGTCATCCGTCTTTAGGATATCTTTAATTTTATCCATGAGTTCCGAGTTGTAAAATATCAGACCGAAAGTATATCAACCTTGCACGGGGTTCTAAATTTATAAAAGAATTTTCAGCACTTATCGGCCTGCCGTTAAGTTCCTACTTTTTAAACGACGGAGACATCAGAAAAAATGCTAAGCCACAGGTTTTAATCCGTGGCTTAGCACCATATTTTAAGATTCAACTCCCAAAGTCAGGTATCATATTCCCCTCAAAATAATCCCTAATATGTCAAAAATACGGCAATAGCTGTCAATTTTCCGGCAAATTCATAACAACGGTCAGGCAAAATACAGAATCCTGTGCTTCCACTAGAATTTCGCCCTGGTACTTTTCTGCAATTCTTGCTATGGAATTTAATCCATATCCATGTCTGCCGCTTTCTGTTTTTGTGGATTGATATTTTCCGCTTCTGTCGTTTTTTAAGACATGCTCATATGGATTCTTTATCAGCATGACCAGCGCCTGCTTTTTCACTCCCATGGATATTTCTATCACCTTTTGGTGCTGCCTGCAGTCCCGGACAGCTTCTATTGCATTATCCAGTGCATTTCCCAGTGCTATGCCAATATCACATGGTTCCATGGAAAGCTCCTCTGGAATAAATATTTTTAACTGAAATGTAATCCCGTATTCCTTAGCAACGGCATATTTGAAATTAATCAGACAATCAATGGTACTGTTGCCGGTATTGGAAATGTTTTCGGAAATATTGCTGTTTTTGATAATCTGATTCAGGTTTCTGATTACAGACTCTTTATCACTGTTTTCAACGCTGTTTTTTAAAACAATAAGTTTATTCAGCAGATTGTGCCTGTCCTCATAAAATTCCTCCAACATCTTTTTTTGCGATACCGTAATTTTTTCGATCATATCAAATTGCTGGGCATAAACTGTATGTTCTTTTTCATAAGCAAAAACTTTATTTATTTTTACATACAATTCAAAAATAATGACATTAAATAAGATAAGAATGCTGATAGTGATAACAGCAAAAAAGGACTTTCCTTCTGAGCAAAATTCATTGATCGCAATGACTATGCTTCCCACTGGCACCAACAGGAGAAAAAAATAATATTTTCCCGGTACCGGACTCTCCTTTCTTTTTTCTGCCACCATCGACAGTGCATATACAGAAAGGATCATCAGGATGTTCGATAATACCAACCCAATAATATCCCTTTGCTGGCTTTCCCCTATGTCAAAGCTATTGATTAGGGAAAAGACAAAGACCTCAATCAACGACCAGCCTGCATAGAATGTAGCCAATAAAAAGTATTTTTCCTTTCCACGGCTTTGGTAGGCAACCATCGCTATGGACAGAATCAGTAAAATGTTCAGAATGGTTGCAAAAATTTGCAGGCGCCCATTATGATAACCAAAGAAAAATTGGAATATGCAATAAACAATCCACAGAGAAACAGAAAGTATACTATTCTGCTTTTCTTCAAAAAAGCTTCCCCAAAATCTTTTTACAATCCATACGGTTGCGATAACAATAGAAATATTTAATAGAATATCTTCTATTTGATTATACATTGATTTCCCCTCCCAGAAGATGGCTGTATTGTTGGTTAAAGTATTTCTGCCGTTCTTCGCTTATAGGCAGTTTCTTCCCATTTACCAACGTTATTTCTATTTTTGTCCTTGATCTAATCAAATAATAATTTACCAGATAAGACTGATGTACTCTCAAAAAAGGTATTTTTCCATCTGACATTTTTTGTTCTATCTCTGACAGTTTCCCGTTAAATGTGTAATGCTCCCCGTTTTGCGTATATATTGTAACTTTCCTGGCATTGCTTTCAAAGTATAAAATCTCTTTACATAGAATTTTATATTCTTCATGCTTATAAGAAAAGGTAAAATAGACCATTTTACTGCAGACTCTCTGATAAGTTTCCAGAAATGTCTTTGTCAATATCTCCTCATCGATTGGTTTCTTTATAAATCCAAATACATCCAACCGGAACAATTCCATCATATATTTATCATAGCCTGATACATAAATCAGAAGTACATTATCATCCACCTTCCGTATATTTTCAGCCGCAATGATGCCATCGCCACCCTTCATCTGAATATCCAAAAAGATGATGTCATACTTTGTTCCTGATGTAACCTGCCTTTTGAGTTCCCTACCACTGTAAAAAACATCAATATTCACGGGAATGCTTTCCCGCTTGCATACTTCAGAAATTATATGCTCTATCTGATTCACAATTACATTTTCATCATCACAAACAGCAATTCTTATCATGTGTACTACCTGCATTATACTTATAAAAGTGGACACATTGGTTAAATAGACTTACTATTAACATAGACACCAAAAGGAGGTATCTTTTATGTCCACAAAACAACATTACGATGAGGATTTCAAACGAACCCTCGTTGAGCTTTACCACAATGGTAAAACTCAGGCCTCTCTTATCAAAGAGTACGGCGTATCTCAAACTGCTCTTTCCAGATGGGTCAAACAGTATTCAACTGTTGAAACTGATGACGGTGAAGTTCTTACTGCAAAGCAGGTGAAAGAGCTTCAAAAACGTATGGCTCAGCTGGAAGAAGAAAACCAAATACTAAAAAAAGCGATTGCCATATTCACGCCACACTCAAGCAACGATTAGATGCCGTGCATAAGCTGCGTCATCAATACGATATCAAAACTCTTTGTCGAGTTCTTCGCATAAATCGCAGTACTTATTACAAGCACTTTTATTCAGATTTAGCACCTCGTACAAAAGAAAATCCGTTGATTCGTAAGCACCTTTTACAAATCTATACTGATTACGATAACTCTCTTGGTGCTTACAAGATCCGTCGTGTATTAGAACGTGATTATGGCATAAACATCAGTCTCGGCAGAGTGGACCGCCTGATGAACACTATGAATCTACCAAAACGTTCCACAGAAAAACCAAAATGGAAAGGTGCCTGGAAAGACAATGGTCCTTGTGAGTAACACTCCCTTTTGAAATCGAGACAGATTCACGTCCCCTCTCGCTTTTAAAATTTCTTACCGCACTTTGGGCAATACTCAAAATTTTCTGCTGTCTCATACCCACAGTAATTGCAATGTTTATAGTTATACCCATAGGTCACTTTTGAAATTCTCTGCAAATGCTCCGGGCGAATCAGTACCTGCTCTCCCCGGGCAATGGCCTTTCCCATCTCCGGATCCAGTTCATACAGCGTATTACAGCAGCTTGTCCGCACATAATAGTGCTTATTCCACTTAATACACGGTATGAAAAACATAGCCCGTCTCCTATCTCACCAGTCCCATGTTGCTTCTGTATTCCTCATTCAGCTGCCGCAGTTCCTTCTCCCCGTTAATGTACGGTTCATAAAATGTATCCACGGAACCACCGCCCAGATTATCACAACCGTTGCAGAAGTCACAGGCTCCACCGCACTGGTTCAAACCCTCCTGTATAATGCGGATCCGCTCTTCTCTCGTTGTATCTTTGATCAGTATACTTTTGATCTCCATATGCCATCACCTTTCCTGATTTATCAATACTATATATCAATAATAATGAAACTGCCTGATATGCGATAACTTTATTTTACCACACATCAGGCAGTCTGTTATCATTTTATTTCTTTACCCCGGCAATATCATCCGGATCCCGGCCTTGATAATTCCGATCCCTACCGGTATTAAAATGATTGTACAGCAGAAGATCACTCCCACGCCCGACAGGATGAGGCCGATGGGCAACAGGATCAGCAGCCACACACAGGCCTTTAAAATTGCCCCGGTAATCTTATATGCGATTCCGAATAAAATGGTTAACAGCAACAGACACAATATAAATGAAATCATAATTTTTCTCCTTTCCATAATGTAGGCCACATGCTTCACAGAAAAAACTCCTGTCTTTGTAGCTATTATATCCGGTTGTCCCACCATTTTCAGTACGTAATGTTGCACGATAAGTCATCCTAATATAGGAAAAGGACAGAGGATATCCTCTGCCCTTTTCTAGGCTGTTTCTATGCTGTTTCTTCAGGAATGGTCCCGGAACATAATGCATTCCTTCACTGTTTCCAACAGCTTCTTTTCATCCATCGGCTGTTGATAATGTCTTCCGCAAAGGCATTGGCGCTCATGGCAATGATGGGGACATTTCCGGCATCCGACCGTTTCATGGACCGGATCCTGCGGGTGGCATCCCAGCCATTTAGCTTCGGCATCATAATGTCCATGAAGATCACATCGTAATATCCCAGCTCAGATTTTTGAACTTTTGTACCGCCTCTTCTCCGTCTGCAGCGCACTCTACGTGGATCCCGTAATCCTCCAGCATGAATTTTGCGATCTCCATGTTGAGTTCATTGTCCTCTGCTAACAGCGCCCGCAGACCTTCCACCGGGATTTCCTCATAGTTTACGTTCTTCTCCTTCTCCACCGGTTCCCCGATTTTGAACGGAAGTGTCATGGTCACAGTAGTTCCGACGCCTTTTTTACTCTCTATGGCAATGTCTCCATCCAGCCTGTCCACGATTTTCTTTGCAATGGCAAGTCCCAGTCCTGTGCCTTCGTACCTGGATCTGCTGGTCTCATTCTCCTGCGTGAACGGTTCAAAAGCATGTTCCAGAAAGGTTTCACTCATGCCGATACCAGTATCGGCACAGCCGAATTCATAGACTACCCGCTCCTCGTCCGCATATTTTTCTGCACACCAGACACGCACACTGCCGCCCGGTCCGGTAAATTTAACCGCATTATCAGAAATATTGGTCAGCAGTCTCTCCACATAGATTGGATTCCCTGCCAGATCCATATGGCGGATATCACTCTGTTCCCAGTCAACAATATATTCCACATTCTTTTCTGCCGCCTGCTTCTGCTTGCCGAGGTTAACCCGGTTCAGCAGTTCTGCCAGATTAAACGGAATCTCCTGTTCCACTACACCTCCCGACTCCAGTTTGTTCATATCCAGAATATCATTCACGATAGAGACCAGATACTTCGATGAAGTCATGATCTGTTCCCGGCACTTTCTCTGTACCTCCAGATCATCCGGATAACGGTTTGCCAGATTCAGCGTGCCGATAATGCCATTCATGGGTGTCCGGATATCATGACTCATATTTGACAGGAAACGGGCCTTCAAAGCTGCTGCCTTCCTGGCTTCCTCCACCTGATACATCAGTTCATGTTCCCACTTCTTGGTATCGCTGATGCTGCGGATCAGGCAGAGCACATGGGTCAGTACACCGTTTTCGTCTCTCTTTTTTTCCACAAAACGGAGTCTGTGCCAGTCGCCATCCTTCATCCGGTATTCTAGGACTAACGTCTCTTCATTCTTCATGCGTTCCGGCAGGGTCTTCAGATCCACAAATTTGAAAAATGCCTCCTGATACTCCTCCGCCACGTATTGTCTGCATACCTTTTCATTGCTTTCCGACAGCTTTCCCGATTTCGTGAACTTCAGATGCTCGGTATCCCGGTTATTGATCTCTTCGAAATAATCTGCCTGAATATCGATCCGTGAAATATACTGGTAAGTTCTGGCGATGGAGGAAATGATCTCGTTACTCAGCTTCACTTTCTCCAATGTGTCCTGTAACTGCTTCTGGATTGCTTTTTCTTTGTACAGAATGCTGTCTATATTCCGGCAATAATTTATTCAGGATGTCATTTTCGTTCTGCTCATAGTTTAAAGACATCGTTTTCCCCTTCTACGGCACAATAAAAGCCGTCTGCCAAAAATGTGCACTGACAGACGGCTCACGATAAACATACTCCCCTACACTCAGGAATCTGCTGCAACCGGCTGTCATAGTCTGATTTTTCTCTATGTTCAGACCTTAGACCCATCTGGCTTTGTGTCCCCGTTTTTCAGCGGGTTTACTAAATAGATATTATTTTTATTACATTTTCTCCGGAGCTTCGAATCCCAGCATATCAATACAGGTCTCCAGGATATCTCTGGTCAGCACTAAAAGTGCTACCAGTCCCTGCTTACGCTCCTCATTCTCTTCACCTAAGATCTTGGTCTCATGGTAGAAGTGGTTGAACGCATTGGCAAGATCGTAAATATAGGCACATACCTTATGGGGTGCCAGTTCTTCTCCAGCGGTAGCGATCATGGTATTGAACTGTGCCAGTTCCATGGCAAGCTCTTTCTCGGACGCATTACCGGGCTGCTGTAATTTTACAGCGGTCAGGTCTCCGCCCTGCTCCTTGTATTTATTCAAAATAGACTTGATTCGCACAATGGTATACAGGATGTAGGGGCCGGTATCTCCCTCGAAGGAGGTGAAACGGTCGATATCAAAAACATAATCCTTGGATGCCTGATTGGACAGATCACCGTATTTTAACGCGGAGATAGCTACCACGTCCGCTACCTTTCTCGCCTCGGCATCTTCCATATCGCGGCCTTCCTTGATCTTTTTGTACATCTCATCCTGGGTATCCTTGATCAGGTTCTCGAGACGCATAACACCGCCCTGTCTGGTCTTGAAGGGTTTGCCATCCTTGCCGTTCATGGTACCGAAGCCCAAGAACTTCAGCTCGGTCTCGGGTTCTACCAATTTCGTCTTGCGGGCACAGCGGAATACCTGCTCGAAGTACAATTCCTGACGCTTGTCCACCACGTAGATCAGCTCGTCGGGATGATACAGCTTCATACGCTCCATAATAGTAGCCAGGTCTGTGGTATTGTACAGAGAGGCCCCGTCGGACTTTAAGATCATGCAGGGAGGGATCTCCTTGGTGTCGGTATCTTCCTTGACATCCACTACCAACGCACCCTCACTTAAGTGTGCATAGCCGTTGTCCTTCATATAAGCGACCATCTCCGGGATGATGTCATGGACATCGCTCTCTCCCTTCCACAGATCGAATTCTACGTTTAATTTGGAATAATTCTTCTTCAGGTCGTTCACAGACACATTGATAATGTGCTTCCACAGAGCACGATATCCTCTGACACCGCTCTGTAATTTGAAGGTTGCTTCCATGGCCTTTGCCTTGTACTCGGGATCTTCCTTGGACTTGGCGCTGGCTGCGGGATAGATTTCCTCCAGTTCACTGATGGTAAACGGAGCTTCCTCGGGATATTCCCCGGCGAAGTTCTCATCAAAATATACCAGTTCCGGCTGTCTCTCCTGTAAACCGGTGATGACCAGACCCATCTGTAATCCCCAGTCACCCAGATGCACATCACCGATAACCTCATGTCCCACATAGCGGCTGATGCGTTTTACGCTCTCACCGATCACTGCGGAACGTAAATGTCCCACATGCAGAGGTTTTGCCACGTTGGGGCCGCCGTAGTCGATAATGATCTTCTTGGGATGTTCGGGCTTCTCCAGACCGAATTTTTCATTTGCCTCCATGCCCTGTAAATAGGTGAGCAAAAATGCCTCACTGACCTTCAGGTTCAGGAATCCGGGGGCTACTGCCACCACTTCGGAAAATACCTTGCTGTCTTTTAACTGCTCTGCCACGTCGTTTGCGATCATGATGGGGGCTTTTTTATACAGCTTGGCTCCCGCCATGGCGCCGTTACACTGATATTCGCACAGGTCAGGACGGTTGGAAAGCATTACTTTTCCTAAGCTTCCGTCATAGCCTGCTGCGGTAAATGCCTGCTGCATTTCCTCTGTCAGCATTTCTAAAAATTTCTTCATGTCAGTCAATCCTCATACCTTTCAGTAATCTGCTGGTATTCCGTTACTTCCTGTAATGTACCGGAATATCTTGTGCAGTCACAATTTCTATCTCTCACGCTTCTGCGCTGTTTTCAATATTTCTACTATATCCTAAAATTCCTCATCCCGCAAGACGCAATTACGCATTTGCGATCTGTGCTTCCCGCTCCGCCTTGGAAAAGGCACAACCGCAGTAATTCTGCCGGTACAGCTCATACTCCGCGGACAATTCGATGGATCTCTTATAACCGTTCTTTTTCTTGAAATCCGAAGGCAGCCAGGAAATCGCATATTCCCCGGAAATTGCCTGCCCGATCTCATTGATCTTCGCCGCATTTTTCAAGGGGCTGATAGTCAGGGTCGTGGCAAAATAGTCATATCCGCCGGCCTGTGCCAGTTCCGCGGTCTTACGCAGTCGCAGATCGAAGCAGCGGAAACACCGCTCTCCTCCCTCGGGGCAGTTCTCATACCCCTTCGCCATCTCATAAAAACGCTCCGGTTCATAATCTCCCTCCACGATGTCGATGGGCCAGCCCTTTTCTTCTTTATTATAAGCTGCGATCAGACGCTTCTGCTCCGCCACGCGCTTTCGATATTCTTCCGAAAAGGAAATATTGGGATTATAATAAAATACCGTAATCAAAAAATAACGGCACAGATATTCCAGACAATAACTGCTGCAGGGTGCGCAGCAGCTATGCAGAAACAGGCGGGGCGGCCGGTAATCCGGCGCTGCCTCGCCCTTCTCCTGTAAGGTATTTAAAATTTTCTCTAATTCTTTCTGATAATTTACCTGGTTCATACGGTTCTCTTTCCGGCAATACTCTCGCAGTGCCCATTGCCTGCGCTCATTATAGCATACTTCACCGGACAATCCGCAATATTTTTTACGCAAATCATCCACTATGCCGGACAGATCATCCATTTTCACAAGGCACATTCACACAATTACAACAGATAAAATCCGGCGCTGCCCCCGGGCACGGTAACCTTTCCGCCTGTAAATACAGCTTCCCCGCCGAAGGTATACAAAGCTTCCCTTACCGCATAGTTTCCGTCGAAGCTGACCTCTCTGTCCGCCGGATTGATGATGACCAGGATCTTCTCCTTGTCATCACTGCGCAGATACGCCAGAGGATATTGTTTTTCCTCGGCATAGACAAACTCGATCTCTCCGCGGCTCTGCAATGCGCTGTGAGCCTGACGGATGTTAATTAACTTCTGAATCTCATGGTACAGGGAATCCGGATCTGCCATCTGCGCCTCTACCGTGGGACGGTCTGCGGACTCATCCTGTTTGACATAGAGCTTTTCCTTCGGTGCCGCACTGAAACCGGCATTGGTGGTATGATCCCACTGCATGGGCGAGCGGGAACCGGTACGTCCGTAACCGCCCTCTACAGAATGCAGTTTTTCCACATAGCGCATACCGATCTCATCGCCATAATATAAGAAAGGTGCACCGGGCATGGACAGGAGGAATGCAAATGCCACCTTTAACTCCTCCCCATGAATGCTTCTCGCCAGACGATCCATATCGTGGTTGCCGGAGGGAATACAGATCAGACCTTTGCGCTGTGCCTTTTCATAATTTTCCTTGTATTTCTCTACGAAGGCTGCCACATCACCCTTACCTCTTCCGGAGAAGAAAGGCTCCTCGCAGCGGAACAGATCGTTATAATGAGACGGTCCGAAATGTAGTAAAAAGTCCATATGAAAGCCGCCCTGCAGGGACTTGTCCGGTTCTCCCCATTCAGATACCAGCACTGCCTCGGGGAACTCCGCATCCAGGAACGTTCTTACCTTTCTCCACAGAGCAATGTTTCCCTTGCCGTCCTCATCGTTTTTCACCAGAGAACCTGCCATATCCACGCGGAAACCGTCACAGCCCATGCCGATCCAGAACCGCATGACATTTTCCATCTCTGCAAGCGTTGCCTTAGGCCCCGGATCATCGGGATCCTGCTGCCAGCCCTGTGTCTTTTTATAAAATCCGTAATTGAGTGCCGGCTGGTGTGCGAAAAAGTTCACGATCACAGAGCCCTCTCTCTCGGAGATACCGCACAGACTTCCCATGTTCTCAAGCTGTCCCCAGGTGCTGTCGGTCCAGATATAACGGTCGGTAAATTCATTGCGGTCTGCCTTACAGGACTCCTTGAACCAGGGATGTGCCACGGAGGTATGTCCCGGCACCAGATCTAACAGGATATGCATGTCCCGCTTGTGTACTTCGTGAAACAGACGCTTCAGATCCGCATTGGTGCCGTATCTGGGAGCTGCCTGATAGTAGTCCGCCACATCATAGCCTGCGTCTCCGAAGGGTGATGCAAAACAGGGGTTCATCCAGATTGCATTGCATCCCAGTTTCTTAATATAATCCAGTCTTTCTATGATACCCTGAAAATCGCCGATACCGTCACCGTTAGTATCCAGAAAAGACTGGGGATAAATTTCATAAAAGATTGCATTATCAAGCCACTTTGCCATAGTGTACTCCTTCCTGTATGCTTTATTTTTATTGTAAAAACGTTTTCCGTTACTTTCTTTTAACATACCACGGAATGGCTACTTGTACAACTACGAAAAAACATCTATAATAAAGTAGCTTGATGCCCCGATATGAGCATAAAACGGAAGCATAAGAAAATAAGAACGAGGTCTATCATGTTAACACAAAAAGTAAGCACCATCGATGAACTCCTGCAGTTCGTCAGTACGTTACGCCAAAAGCACGGCGTCCGCCTCTGGTTCCGCGGGGAAGAGAATGCGGATCTGACTTTGATCCCTTCCATCCAACGAAGCCAGAAAAGGCTGGACTCCGAACGCTATATTGCCAATGATTTCTATATCCGGGCGAGACAGATCCTGGACAATCCTCCCGACAAACACAATTACGCCAGCTGGGTCTCCCTGATGCAGCACTACGGTCTGCCCACGAGAATGTTAGACTGGACCCAGTCTCCCCTGATCGCCGTATTTTTCGCCACGGAGACTTACCGGGAGACTCCGGACACCGATGCCTGCGTCTGGGTACTGACACCGGGTCTGTTGAACGAGAAGGAAGGCTTCGGCAACTGCATCTATCCCATTGATGCGGACACCACACAGGAAATGCTTCTGCCCGCCTTCAAACACAACCACCACAATCCGGAATTGAAAAACAAGATCCTGGCTTGCAGCTCCACGGAGAACAACCTCCGCATGTACTCCCAGTACTCCAACTTCACCGTACATAACTCTCTGGAACGTCTGGAAGATATCTGCGATGAAAATATGCTGTATAAGATCATTATTCCCTCCGGGCGGAAACAATACTTTATTGAAAGTCTGCGGGTATTCGGCATCTCCGAGAGCTTCGTATACCCCGACCTGGATCATATATCCAGCGATTTGAAAGATTCCTATGGAATCTGAAAATCATTTGCGATTTTGAAGGACTCCTATGGGATTTAGATTCATTAATTAAGAAAGGAAATATACACATGAAAATCGTATTACAGCATCTGACCAAGAAATTCCCCGCCCGCGGTCCTGTCCGCGGCAGGAAGAACCGTGAGGATGTCATTGCCGTGAATGACTTCGACTTCGAGATCCCCGACGGCAAGCTGATCGGACTCTTAGGTCCCTCTGGCTGTGGCAAAAGTACGGCACTGAATCTGATCTGCGGTCTGCTGAAGCCCACCGAGGGCAAGATCTTTTTCGGAGAAGATGATGTCACCGGACTTCCTCCCGAGAACCGCGGTGTCGGCATGGTGTTCCAGAACTATGCCCTCTACCCCCACCTCACTGTGGAGAAAAATATTCAGTTCCCCTTAGAGAATCTGAAGGGTGCCGACAAGCTTTCCAAAGAGGAAATGAGCAAGCGAGTGCTGGAAGCGGCAAAACTGGTGCAGATCGACCACCTGTTGGAGCGCAAACCCAACGAACTCTCCGGCGGTCAGCAACAGCGTGTGGCCATTGCCAGAGCCTTGGTCAAGCTCCCCAGAGTCCTGCTTTTGGACGAGCCTCTTTCCAATCTGGATGCCAGACTTCGTCTCCAGACCAGAGAAGAGATCCGCCGGATCCAGCAGGAGACTCAGATTACCACCATCTTCGTTACCCACGATCAGGACGAAGCCATGAGCATCTCCGATATGATCGTCGTAATGAAGGACGGTATCGTGCAGCAGATCGGCAAGCCCCAGAACGTATACGACGATCCCGTGAACCTGTTCGTTGCGAAGTTCCTCGGCACACCTCCCATCAATGTCTTTGACGGTGAAGTGAAGAGCGGACAGTTATACATCGGCTCCGAAGCTGTTCTGCCTGCTCCCGGGGTAGCGAATCAGACTGTGCATGTCGGCATTCGTCCGGAAGGTTTTGTATTAAAAGAGGACGGACCGCTCTCCTGCGATCTGGTGCGTCTGGAGGTCATGGGCCGGGATGTGAGCATTGTTTCCACCCATGAAAAGTCCCAGAACGCTACCATCCGTTCCATCATTGATGCCGACGAAGGGAAATATCTTCCCACCGGAAAAGTGCATTTCGCCTTAAAACCCGCAAAAGTATTCCTCTTTTGCACCGACACCGAAGAACGCATCCGCTTTTAATATTTTATCCGATTCTGTAGTCCGGCGCTATTCATGGGCTGCAGAAAGAATTGAGGTTTCTTATGGAAAAACAAAATCTGAAAGCCTGGCTCTATCTATTGCCGGCATTCCTGTTTCTGGGTGCTTTTATGATCTATCCTCTGATCGACGTATTCGTGTACTCCTTTGAAGAGGGTTACAATTCCGCATCCCAAACCTTTTACGGCGTAGGAATGTACAACTACTCCTATGTGCTCCACGATCCGTACTTTTTACAGGCATTGAAAAATACCTTCATTCTGGTCATCATCACCGTTCCGGTCTCCACCGGACTGGCGCTTTTGATCTCCGCTGCCTTAAGCTCCATTAAACCGCTGCGGGATCTGTTCCAGACCATATTTTTCCTGCCCTATGTGACCAATACTCTGGCGGTCGGTCTGGTCTTCATGATTCTTTTCAAAAAGACCCCTTACTCCGACGGTCTTATCAATCTGCTGATCCAGTTTTTCGGCGGCAGCTCCGTGGATTTCATCGACGGACCCTACTGGGCGAAAATGTTCGTGCTGTGCTTTTACACCATCTGGATCGTTATGCCTTTTAAGATTCTGATCCTGACCAGTGCTCTCGCCAGTGTGAACCCCATGTACTACAATGCGGCAAGAGTGGACGGCACTTCCCGTTTCCGAATGTTCACCAAGATCACACTGCCCATGATCTCCCCCATGGTATTCTACCTGATCATCACCGGCTTTATCGGCGCATTCAAAGCCTACAGTGATGCCGTGGCGCTGTTCGGCACGAACTTAAATGCCGCAGAGATGAATACCATTGTCGGCTACGTCTACGATATGCTCTACGGTGACAGCGGCGGCTATCCTTCCTATGCTTCCGCAGCGGCGATCCTGCTGTTTGCCATCGTCCTGACCATCACCTGCATCAATCTGCTGGTCAGCAAAAAGCATGTCCACTATGTATAAGAAAGGAGGTCTTTGTGATGTCTGATGTTACATCTGATTATGAAAAAATCGAGAAACGCACCCGGATCCGCGGCAATATCCGCAATGGGATCGTCTACCTTTTTCTGTGTCTGTGGGCACTGATCGTACTGTTCCCTTTTTACTGGATGGTACTGACCTCCGTAAAAAGCTACGGCTCCTATAATGCAGAATATATTCCGAAGTTTTTCACCCTGTCTCCCACTTTGCAGAACTACGTGGACGCTTTTACCACTGTTTCTCTGGGAAGATACCTGTGGAACACCTTGTTTTTCACCGTGGTCACCACTGCCATCATGCTGGTGGTCATCACCCTGGCAGCCTTCGCTTTTGCAAGGTTGAACTTTGCCGGAAAAGATCTGATCTTTACGTTATTTTTATCTCTGATGATGATTCCCAATGAACTGGTGGTCATTACGAATTTCACCACCATCACGAATCTGGATCTGCGCAATACCTTCACCGGTCTGATCCTGCCTTCCGTGACCAGCGTATTTTATATCTATCTGCTGCGGGAGAATTTCGCACAGATTCCGGACGAGCTGTATTATGCCGCCAAGGTAGACGGTACTTCCGATCTGCGATATCTGCGCAAGGTCATGGTGCCCATCTGCAAGCCCACGCTGATCACCATCGTGATCCTAAAGGTGATTGAATGCTGGAACTCCTATGTGTGGCCCAGACTGATCACCGATGATCCGGATTACTATCTGGTATCCAACGGCATCCAGGAGATCCGTGAGAATGGTTTCGGCAGAGAGAACATCCCCGCCATGATGGCTGCGGTGGTCGTGATTTCCGTTCCTCTGGTGGTGTTGTTCCTCGTATTCCGTAAAAAAGTCATGGCAGGCGTTGCCAGAGGAGGTACCAAAGGATGAGTCGATTCAGCAAAAAACTGGCATTATTATGTGCCGTGGGCACTCTGTCTCTGTCCCTGACCGGCTGCCATGGTTCGAAAGGCCTGCCGGAATTCACTGTTCCTGAGGAGTTCGATACTTCCAGGAACTATGAGATCACCTTCTGGGCGAAAAATGATACCAACAAAACCCAGACGGAAATCTACAAGAAAGCCATTGCGGATTTTGAAGCCCTGTATCCCAATATCACGGTGAACCTGAATCTATACACGGATTACGGCAAAATTTACAACGATGTCATTACCAATATTTCCACCAATACGACACCCAATGTCTGTATCACCTACCCGGATCACATTGCCACCTACCTCACCGGGCAGAATACCGTAGTTCCTCTGGATGACCTGTTTGCCGATGAAAAATACGGTCTGGGCGGCACGGAGCTTGCCTATGACGGTCCTGCCAGAGAAGAAGTCATTCCTCAGTTTTTGAATGAATGCTCCATCGACGGTCATTACTATGCCGTTCCTTACATGCGTTCCACCGAGGCCTGCTACGTGAATAAGACCTACGTGGAAAATCTTGGATATACTCTGCCGGATGTACTGACCTGGGACTTCATCTGGGAAGTCTCCGAGGCTGCCACCGCCCAAAATGCGGACGGCACCTATGTGGTCAACGGGCAGAATGTACTGATCCCGTTTATCTATAAGTCCACCGACAACATGATGATCCAGATGTTAAAGCAAAAGAACGCGGGATATTCCACCGCTGACGGCAGCATTGAACTTTTCAACGATACCACCACGGATCTCCTGTACGATATTGCCGGACATGTAAAAAGCGGTGCCTTTTCCACCTTCAAGATCTCCGGTTATCCTGCGAACTTCCTGAATGCCGGGCAATGTATTTTCGCCATTGATTCCACCGCCGGAGCCACCTGGATGGGTACGGACGCTCCGCTGTCGGATATCAGCGAGGATTCTCTGGTGCAGTTTGAGACCGCCGTGCGGATGATTCCCCAGTTTGACCCGGAGCATCCCGAAATGATCTCTCAGGGTCCTTCCGTCTGCGTCTTCAATAAATCAGACTCTCAGGAAGTACTGGCATCCTGGCTGTTTGCCCAGTATCTGCTCACCAACGATGTGCAGATTGCTTATTCCGAGACAGAAGGCTATGTACCTGTAACCTCTAAGGCACAGAACTCCGCAGAGTATCAGGATTATCTGTCCGAATGCGGTGCGGATAACAGTACGCATTATGCGGTGAAAATTGAGGCTTCCAAACTGTTGCTTAACAACGTAGACAACACCTTCGTTACACCGGTATTTAACGGTTCCGCATCCTTACGTGATGCCTCCGGACAGTTGATTGAAAACGTGGTGAAGTCCACCCGCAGAAAAGAGACTGTGGATGATACCTACATGCAAAAGCTTTACAGCGATGTAGAAAGCCTGTACCGTCTCGGTCAGGGAAGTGATGCCTCCTTCGGCAAAAAGGAACTGGGTGCCATGCCCCGGGCTTCCGTGATCCTGTTAAGCACACTTGCAGTCACCTGGCTTCTGATCCTCCTGTATGTAGGGCGGGAATATTTAAAAAACAGAAAGAAGTAATTTTTCAGCCCCATTCGTAAGATAATATCTGGTGGTATTATCCTGCGCATGGGGCTCTTTTTGCAAAAAATCTTGATTTATCTTGCATTTCAGGTATAATGGAACTGTTCGGTGTCTGAATGCGCCGGATAAATTGAGGAGATGTCTGTGTATCTGCACAGACCCATATGCGCCACAAGCGCAGGAATGGAGGATTATTATGAAAAAGAAGACACTTGCATTAACCATGGCTATGGCTCTGGTTCTGTCTCTCGCTGCATGTGGAAACAGCAATGCAGACGTTGCTGCTGAATCTACCGCTGCTGCCACCACCGAGGCTGCTACTACCGAAGCCGCTACTACCGAAGCCGCTGCTACCGAAGCTTCTACCGAGGCTGCTGAAGCTGTTGCTGATGAGAAATCCGAGGGTGTTATGACCTACGAAGAGTACATGGCTGCTGATCTCGATTCCGAAGTTGTGATCGAGGCTTATGTTCAGGCTAAACAGTCCTGGTGGGAAGATAAGGCTACCCTGTACACCCAGGATCAGGATGGTGCTTACTTCATCTACAATTCCGTATGTTCCGAAGAGGATTATGCTAAGCTGGTACCCGGTACCAAGATCAAAGTAACCGGTTATAAGACCGAGTGGTCCGGTGAAGTAGAGATTGCTGAAGGTGCTACCTTCGAGATCGAAGAGGGCAGCTACATCGCTCCCGTTACCGATGTGACCGATCTGTTAGGCACCGATGATCTGATCAACTACCAGAACCAGTTCGTAGCTTTCAAGGGTATGACTGTAGAAGCTGCAGGTCAGGATGCTGACGGCAACGATGTTGCTTTCCTGTACAACTACGATGGTTCCGGTGAAGACGGTAACGACCTGTACTTCAACGTTTCTCTGAATGGTCAGACCTATACCTTCACCGTTGAGTCTTATCTGTGCGACAACACCACCGATGTTTACAACGCAGTAAAGAACTTAAAGATCGGTGACACCATCGATATGGAAGGTTTCCTGTACTGGTACGAAGGTGTGAACCCTCACATCACTTCCGTGACTGTGAAGTAATTTCATCAGATATTAAGCTATATTGACAATAAAAAGAACTGGCTTCCCAGGAAGACAGTTCTTTTTTATTGTCCACTTATATGCTTTACTTATCTGTTGCCAGGTACACCTGCGCATACCTATCTTCTCTCTGCCTGTCGGAATTCTTCTGCCTCCATCAGCGTCTCAGCGATCTCCTTCTCTGGCTCTACTATCTATGCGAAGTGATCAGCCTTTATTTTCTGCTCTCCAGCCATTGTTTCGCGATTTGGAATCCCTCCATGGGAACGCAGAATCGCTGATCTCTAGGCGGCTGCAATGCGGCATCCAGTTCCTCCATATCGAACCACTCCACACTCTCCACTTCCTCTTTTTGCAGGATAAGCTTCGCAACATCTACCGGCTTAGTGTACATATAGACGAATGCAACCTCGTTGTCCCGAAACATTTTTCCATGAAATTCCTTTTCGTATTGAATATCAAAGCATCCGGCGAATTGCAGCTCCTCTTTAGATGCCTGGATTCCCAGTTCTTCGTAAAGTTCCCGTATTGCAGATTCCTCCGGCTCGTCCCCCGCCTGAATATGTCCGGCGGAAGAAGTATCGAACCTCCCCGGAAAGCTGTCTTTTTCTGCAGAGCGTTTCTGCAATAACAACTGTGCCTTCCCATCCTGTTCTCTTATGATCCAGATATGGGCAGTTCTGTGACGGATACCCTTTTTATGTGCCTGTGTGCGTTCTATGCTCTCCCCTGTGGGAATGCCTTTTTCATCTACGATGTCAAAAAATTCCATGGTGTTATGGCTCCTTTGTGTTTCTTTGTAGCTTTCCTATCTAAGATCTAATACCATCAGATCAAAATCGTAGTATTCCCCGTCGATCTTAAAATACGCCGGCGAGGTCCCGATTTTCCGGAAGCCATATTTCTCATAGACATGAATAGCTCGTATATTATCGCTTCTAACTTCCAGATTGATCAGTTCTATCGTATGTTCTTTTGCATAATCAATAATCTTTTGCAATAGAGCACTGCCAATTCCCTGCCCCCATTCCGACTTGACCACAGAGATTCCGAATTCGGCGCGGTGGCTCATCCTTCTGGAAAATCCGCTTAGACTGGCATCTCCGATAATCTCTCCATTTTTCCATACTACATAGAGAACGGAATGTTCCTCCTTATTTATATTCTGTATAAATTTCTCTTCCTCTTCTGTCGAAATAGGAAGCCCTTCTTTTCCAAAGGACAGATAATCTGTCTCTCCACCTACCTGCGCTAAATATGCGATGATCTTCTCCGCATCTTCCGGCGTAGCTTCTCTGATATCAAATTCTTCCATAGCTGCCTCCAGCCCTTCTGTCATCTGTTAATAGATCTGACTTGCAATCGTATTAAAACCTGCACCAATACTTCCATCCAGCTGCTCCAGCGCATGTGCGGTCAATCTTCCGCAATCACAATAGCTGCCACAATGATTATCCTGCCGATCAGATGTTGGTATTCTTTCATGCTGATTTTCTTTTATTCTGGTTTTCACCATTTCATAAAATTATATACTTTTATTCGTAATCAAAAATGGTCTTAGTCTGAATATACTTCCCGTACCTTGCCTTCCATTCCTGATGGGTCGCAGAAGCATCGTACACAGGCAGCGCCTCCGGATCCATCTCCATTTCGATCATCAGGTCATGACGGTTCGGTCTCGGCGTCACATTTTCATAAATGTTCACCGTATGAACGCCTTCTATCTGCTTCGTCCGATTGAAGATCTTCTTGATGTCCGCAAGCATCTCCCTGCTCGCCGCATCCTCCCGGTTCCATATATTCTCTTTAAATTTTACAATGATCAGGTGCTTCATTTTGCATATCCCCCTTATTTTACTATTACTGATATGTTTTATCCTACCACGGCATCCCATTTGCTACAACCAAAATATTCCTGCAAGATCATTTCTACTTTGTCTGCATTCAGAGGACACTGCTTTGTTTCATAGGTGAGAATCAGATTTACCGAAGGAATGATACCATGTCGGCAATATAGCTTTATTTTGTCACAAGCATGATTGCAATAATCCGGATTATCCATCATCCCAAAGTGCTCCCAATAGAAATATTGTCCCGTAAAGGGATGTCGCATCACGAAGTCCGGATATAACATTATTCCATCCAAAATCAGTTTTTCTTCATAGTGGAATGGTATTTTGTTTTGATATAGTGCTCTGTCAATAATTGCTTCTGATTTAGACCGCAACATCTTCCCATGCGTTCCTTGTACCAATAAATTTTCCGGATGCTTTGTACATTTTTCATAGGGTTCCTCCTGCCACCGCTCTAGTTCCTTATCCAATGGTCTGAAATTCTTAGCCAGCAATTTTCCATATTCCGGATGATTTAATAGATGTTCGGAGTTTATTTTAATCTTGTCTGTCTTCTTCAAGTAGGCTTCCCATCCCGCTGCTTCACTCTCCAATTCCTTTTTTCTATACTCATAGTATTTCTTCAATGCCAGTATTTCTGCCTGATTTCTTTCGGTTTTCGGAAGATAGCGTATTCCATTTTCCTCTTTTACTTTCCATTTGTAGCGGTTTTCATTTTTGAAGCATTGCAATTCTCCTTGCGGAAATTTTTTGTCCAATTTTGTTATCTTTTCTAATTCCTTATTAATTTCTTCTATTCTGTTTTGTATATTTTCGCGTGTAGTTTTCACTTTTCCTCCTTCTGCACACTGGCTTCTTGATTTCCCCGGGGCTTATTCTTACTTTTCTTTCTCCTACGCCCCGGCTTCTTGACTTCTCCGGGGCTTATTCTTACTTTTCTTTCTCCTACGCCCCGGCTTCTTGACTTCCCCGGGGCTTATTCTTACTTTTCTTTCTCCTACGCCCCGGCTTCTTGACTTCCCCGGGGCTTATTCTTACTTTTCTTTCTCCTACGCCCCAGCTTCTTGACTTCTCCGGGGCTTATTCTTACTTTTCTTCCTCTCACGCCCCGGCTTCTTGACTTCCCCAGGGCTTATTCTTATTTTTCTTTCTCCTACGCCCCGGCTTCTTGACTTCTCCGGGGCTTATTCTTATTTTTCTTTCTCCTACGCCCCGGCTTCTTGACTTCCCCGGGGCTTATTTCTACTTTTCCTTCTCTCACGCCCCGGCTTCTTGACTTCTCCGGGGCTTATTCTTACTTTTCTTTCTCCTACGCCCCGGCTTCTTGACTTCTCCGGGGCTTATTTCTACTTTTCTTTTTCCTACGCCCCAGCTTCTTGACTTCTCCGGGGCTTATTCTTATTTTTCTTTCTCCTACGCCCCAGCTTCTTGACTTCTCCGGGGCTTATTCTTACTTTTCTTCCTCCTACGCCCCGGCTTCTTGACTTCCCCGGGGCTTATTTCTACTTTTCTTTTTCCTACGCCCCGGCTTCTTGACTTCTCCGGGGCTTGTTCTTACTTTTCTTCCTCTCACGCCCCGGCTTCTTGACTTCTCCGGGGCTTATTTCTACTTTTCTTTTTCCTACGCCCAGCTTCTTGACTTCCCCGGGGCTTATTCTTACTTTTCTTCCTCTCACGCCCCAACTACCTAGAACCCCAACGGCTTATTTTCTTCTCAGATACCCTTGCAGCCGGTTTCCGTGACTGTCGACGGTTACTGTCAGGGCTCCATAGTCAGTGGTGAGGTACCAGGGGACCTTAGCATCTTCCAGGCGCTGTAGCGTCGCAGCATGGGGATGGCCATAGGAATTGTTACGACCACAGGAGATAATGGCGGCAGCGGGGCCGGCGGCGGCAAGGAACTCAGAACTGGTGGAATAGCCTGAGCCGTGATGCGCTACCTTCAGGATGTCTACCTTGAAGCCCCCTTGTCTCCGTGATTCCCACAACTCCTGCTGTTCTCGCGGTTCCTGCGATTCCTGCAATTTCCGCGCATTCTGCAAAGCCTGTGATTCCTGCGCTACCCGTAACGTCTTCGCTTCCTGTAACGTCTTCAACGTCTGCAATTCCTGTGTCAGCTGCTGCTCCCCTTCGCCTTCCACATCCCCTGTCAGGAGAATGCTTAGCTTCCCGGCACCCACGCCGAAGTTTTTCCTTTCACCGATATCACCATGACCGGTTCTCTCACCAGTAACTCCGACAGCAAAGCTGCCGTTCTCACCGTAAACTTCGCTAGCAGCTCTTCCGCCCTCTCCACTTGCTTCTATCCCCTCTGCCGCGCCCCACTTCACTGCTTTCGCAAATACCTCCACGTAGAAGCATTCCGAATAGGCATTGGCATCCGCAAGGGTCGTATTCTCCTCCGGGTGCAGACACCGCAGCCGGAGTCGACTATCCCTGATCTCATCGCCACATTTTATGTAACTTACCGGTACTCCGGCATATTCCGCGGCAACAAGCAATTTTTCAAAAGCCTCCCTGCGCTCCGCTTCCGTAATCGCAGGCAGAAACATCTGCTCCACGGTAATTCCCCATTCTCCACCGTTCTCCAGCAGTTCCAATATGCCATTCATATGGTCTTCATCTGGGTGCGATACAAACACACCGCGTAGAGACTGGATTCCCCGACTTTTGAGATAAGGCTTCAACACATATTCACCGATTTTCCTCCGACTGGTACTGCCGCAGTCAAAAAGATATGCCCCCTGCCCGGTCTCCACCACGATACCGTCTCCCTGTCCCACGTCCAGAAAAGTCACACGGCTTCCCCGATCAAAATTGCCGGTCAGTAAACCAACTATTAATACTAAAATCATTGCGGCTACAATTCGGCACATAACTCCGTTCCTATATGTCATCACTCCCTGCCATGTATACCAAAAATTTGCTAAAACATGCCGCCATCTGGTGGGACATATTTCAGAGTACCTGTCAGAATGCTGCATCTTTTTTCTGTTGCTCTCTCTTTTTCTACCCCTAACGCTATCATCCACTCCGCGTGTTTCCCTACGCTGCCTTTCTCTTTCAGCGTGGTGTCCGTCTCCATGATTATTTTCCGCCACATAAGCTGCATAAAGTCTTTGTCGCTTCCATTTTTCCGCATAATTCCTGCCAATGATCAATACAAATAGCCCACTATAATAAACGACCATCTGCCACTTTGCCGGGCGGCCCACGCACCATACCGCTCCCGGCAGTTCTCCGAACCGTTCGCAGATCCATTCATACCACCACAGGATCAGACAATCCACCGTCCCTGCAATTCCCAGTCCCGGGATCAGTGACAGGATTCCCCCTGCCATCACCACACTCATAAAGGGCAACACCAGCAGGTTCAATAATACCGAGTAGACAGGGATCTCATAAAAAAACCAGAGCTGTATGGGCAGCGTAAAAAGAATAACTCCGGCACTGGCGGCAAAACCGCTTTTAAGTGCTGACACCATGCGCCAAAGCCTTTCATACACCACCTTCCGCCAGCCTTCCCGGTACTTGTTCCTCTCGTAAGCGGAATCACCCAGAATATCTGTCACGGTCAGAAGCCATGCCGGTACTCTAAAACCGTTCCCCCCGTTTCCCAGTCTCCTCTGTTCCGTGTCAAAGTCAGACCTCTCACCAAATCCGCTCTTCCCATCAGTCCTCTTTTTCTCTGCAAAGCCTAATGCCTCACCAAGTCCGCGCTTCCCGTCGGCCCTCTTTTTCTCTTCAAGCCCTGCCACCACACCACTGGCCGTTTCCACACCGACATTATCTTCCCTACCATCCCCGGCAAACACCGGTGTCAACAAGCAGATCCCCAGCACCGCCCCAAAAGACATCAAAAAGCTCACATCCCCAAGCCGCTCCGGTTGCTGCAACACCAGCAATGCCGCCAACAGCCCCACACCTGTCAGTATATCGTAAGTCCTTCCCACGAATATCCCCAACATCTGCAGCAGATACATTCCTATGGCACGGCTGGCGGATACACTCATGCCCACCATCATACCGTACAGAAGCAGTGTCATGGCACCTCCCGCTGCTGCCACTCTGACCGGAGCCCCCAGTCTCTTAAGCAGCCGGTAGCATCCCATCCCCAGCAAAGTAATATGCAGCCCTGAAATGCTTAAGATATGGGCGATCCCATTCCTCTGGTACAGCGCCTTTACCTCCGCATCCAGTTCTTCCTTCTCCCCCAGCAGTAATGTCTGCATAACGGAAGCCTCTTTCTCCGGGAATACCTTTGCCAGTCTGTCGTGTAATCTCCTTCGAAAGGCAAACAACTTTTCTCTCAAAAAGCTATAGTCCTCCTCCGCTGCCAGAACCTGTGCTTTCCGCACTCTGCCACCGATGCCCTTTCCCGCAGAATAGGCCCGCACGTCAAATTCCCCGTGATTGGTCGCAGCATCGAAGTGCGAAAAAACGCCTTCCAGAACAATATGCTGGCCCAGTCTCAGGCTCTGTACCTCCTGTGTGTTTGTCAACTCACATTGTAATTTTCCAGAATAGGAATATTTTAGATCGTTTTGAATAATAGAAATTGATTTCAGAATAATCGTTTCAGAAGTTCTTGTGTCTATCCGTCCCGTGATCCTCACCGGACTTCCGTCAGGCGGCAGTACGCCGGCATCCCCGGTGTCTGCCCCCGTCAGTATTCTTCCTATGGCGAGCACTATCACGAGACACAGACACGCCATAAAAAGCGGTCGTCTCATTAAGCTCCCTTCCGCAGGCAATCCCGCCTGCCCACAGTCAGGACTGTTCCGACAGTCCAACGCAAAAACAGTCCTGTCCCGCATAAATTCAAAATTTACTGTTCCAAAGTCGTTACATAATCCAGATTCCGTTCAAAAGTGGAATTGCTGAAGGTAGATGGCACTTCGCCGTTGACCAGGATCTGTACTTTATTGATATTATCCAGTTCCACCAGGGAATTCACGATGGAGTAAACTGCTACCTCCGTGGAAACATTGTTCACCACGGTCAGGAAGCTGGAATCCAGATTCACATAGCAGATGCCATCTTTGGTCAGGATATTGATGATCTTGGTCTCCGGATTGATCACCGGGTACAGACCCTCAATCTGTCCGCTGGGTCCCGCGATCAGTTCCTCCACCACGAATCGCTCCAACGGAGTATTGGTGGAATAATGCTTTTCTCTGTAGGCCGCGATCAGCTTATCACCGTCTGCATTGGCAAAATACAGCTTTACCTTCACCAGTTCATAGGTGTTGATCTCGTTACCGTCATTATTGATGAACTGCTCGGCATTCATCCAGCCTACCAATTCCCCTGCATTGTCATATAACTGACTGCCTTCCACGGTAATCGTCACATATTTCACATTGGACAGCTGCGTCAGTGTCCTTACAACGGCCGCCCGCACCAGTACTTCTGTGGTGACCGAAAGTTCGGAATATGCCTTATCCACATTGATCACAAGTTTTCCGTCTTCCACTTCATAATCCAGAACCTGAAATCCCATGTCAAAAGGCGCCTTATATTCCAGCTTTTCCGGGGTGGTGGAGAGAAATGTCATGGTCTCTTCCAACTGTTCCTGCGGTGTCTTGGTGTTTAGATACTGGTCATGAACCTCAACCTTCGTCTCTGCGGTATTTACATAATACACCGATATCTTTTTGCCGGTCTCCGGCTCTCTCGTGCCACAGCCGGTCAGGACTGCCAGCAACATCAGAAGCATACCGGTCAAAACATATTTTTTAACTCTCTTCATAACTACACAATCTTTCTTACAACAGCTCCGTCTAAGAGGCGATATATGTCAGCGGGATCTTCACCAGGAAACAGGAGCCCTGCCCCTCGGTACTCGTCACCGTAAGGGATCCCTTGTGCATCAGGACGGCGCTCTTGGTGATCGCCAGTCCCAGTCCCGTTCCGCCGATCTCTCTGGAATGAGACTTGTCCACACGATAGAATCTCTCGCAGATATGTGCCAGAGCCTCCTCCGGTATACCGATTCCGGAATCACTGACTTCAAAGGTAAAATACTGATGATCCGCATCCAGTATCACCTTCACCCAGCCATGATCCTTATTGTATTTGATGGCATTCTCCACCAGATTCGTCATGATCAGGGTCATCTTGACTTCATCCACCTCTGCCACCACAGGACGGACGCTTTCAAATACCACTTCCACATCCTTCTTCCGGGCGATGGGCCGCAGTCTCTTTAAGATCAGTTCCGTCAGATCATTGATGTTCAACGATACAATATTCAGATCCTGTACCTTTTTATCCATTTTTACCAGTGCCAGCAGATCCGTAATGATCTGGTTCTCTCTGTCAATCTCGGAAGCAATGTCTTCCATGAATTCTCGATACAGCTCCGCCGGTACATTTTCCTGTGCTAGCAGGGAATCCGACAATACCTTGATGGATGTCATGGGTGTTTTCAACTCGTGGGACACATTTGCCACAAATTCCTGTCGGGAATCGTCCAATGCCTTCATCCGCTTCAACAGCTGGTTAAACGCATCTACGATATGTACGGTTTCCACATAATCTGGCACAGAGATCGTCTCATCACTGAAGCCTTCCTTTACCGCATTGATGGCCTGTGTGACTCTGTTGAAAGGTCTCGTCAAAGCTCTGGACAGTATGATAGCCAGTGCCAGGATTGCCACCATCATGATCACTTCCAGAATGTACGCCTTACGATTCAGCACTTCCTTGGCATTTACGATACTGTCATTGGAAATGCTGGTCAGCATAACGCCCCGGATGGCATCCGGATTCCTTTTTCCGTTTTCGTCCGTAGTGTTTGCCGTGGTATCCATGATGGGAGTGGTCATTTCTATGTAACCGTGCTCCGGGTCATAATGGGAAATGTTTTCCCCCTGAAAACATTTGATGACCTCCTCGGAAATGATGGTCTTTCCTTCACTGATGCCGTAGGTATCTTTTTCCACCTTGAAATTCTTGTTGATGATCATAACGCGGCCTTCATACAGATTGGACAGCATCTCCAGTTCCGCATTGATGACTTCTCTGGAATTGCCGGTGTCCTCTCTGACACCATGGCTGCTTAAATAATTGTTGCTGATCAGATGATTGGCCAGGATCATCAACTGGTTCTGTACCACTGTGGTCCGCTGTTCCACCGCCAGATCCTCGTAATTGCTCACGATGCCGTGGCGCATGGCAATACAAGGCACCAGGCCGATCACCAGCGTCAGCAGGAAGATCCTCGCCCGCAGACTTCGAAGCGCGATCATGCTCTCCAGCTTTTCCCATATAGTTGCAAAACGTTCTTTATTCCATTTTTTCACAGTATAAAAACCTCAGTTCCGAACCTCTCCACGCCATTCACAAAACCGCACGATAAATCGTGCTCTCCGCTGCTTCGCAGCTACTTTTGTTCATTTGCGTGGCGGTGGCTCTATTCGAGCCACCTTCAAAGATAAGAGAAATTGATTCTTACATGCAAGCATGGCGAATCATTTCCTCTTATCTTTGCCGGTTCTCATAGTCTCACTTATTATTAAAGTAGTACCCGACACCCCATTTGGTATGCACGTATCTGGGCTCGCTGGGATTGGACTCGATCTTCTCACGCAGTCTCCGGATATGTACATCCACTGTACGCACATCACCGGGATAATCCGTACCCCATACCAGCTTCAACAAATTCTCCCTGCTGTATACCTTGTCGGGATTCAGCATCAGAAGTTCCAGCACTTCGAACTCCTTGGCCGTCAGTCCGATCTCCCTGCCCTGGATGTAGGCTCTTTTGCCGTCACGATCCAGCTTCATATCGCCGCTTTCCAGAATACCGGTGTTCTCTGTGGTTCCTTTTTTCGGCTCCATTCTGCGGAAGATAGCTTTGATCCGGGCTTTCACTTCCAGAATGTTAAAAGGCTTGGTTATGTAATCGTCCGCGCCGTATTCCAGTCCCAGGATCTTATCCATGTCATCACCCTTGGCGGTCAACATGATCACCGGTACATTGGAAAATTCGCGGATCTGCTGGCAGACCTCAAAGCCGGTCAGCTTCGGCAGCATGACGTCCAGTAATATGATGTCATATTCCTTGTTATGCGCCATCTGCAATGCTTCCTCACCGTCATAAGCACAATCCACTTCCATGTTGTCCTGTTCCAGACTGAAACGGATTCCCTTCACGATCAGCTTCTCATCATCCACTACCAGCACTTTCTTGCCTGCCATCTTTCCTTAACCTCTCTATCCCTTACTTTTCTCTTCACGGTCCCGGCATAAGCCCTCATTGTACCGTGATCTTATCACACAATTTGTCATACGCGTTCTGTTTGATCCCGGATACCTTCATAATGTCTTCCTTCGTCTGAAAGGCTCCGTTTTGCTCCCGATAGCGCACAATATCTGCCGCCCGGGAAGCTCCGATCCCCGGCAGCGCACACAATTCCTCCGCAGATGCCGTGTTGATATTCACAAGTCCCTCCGCCGTCGCTTTTACCTCGGCTTCCAGAGTCTCCGCTTCCTCCAACGTTGGAAAATACAGCTTCTGACCATCCGTCACTGTTTCCGCCAGATTCACATAAAAAGGATCCGCCTCCGCTGTCATACCTCCGACCAGTCGCAGGGCTTCCTCCGCTCTGCTGCCCTCCGGCACTTCCACGACTCCGGGATCCCGCACTGCGCCACAGACATAGACATATATCATCTGCGGTTCAGCCTTTGCCGGTTCCTGCACTGTCACGCTGCTGCCTGCAGGCTCCGCTGCCTGTTCCACCGCTTCCAGTGAGGGAAATTCCGCCACATCTTCTCCGGATGGAATCAGCACAATGGCCTCATCCTTCCTCTGACAGCCGGTCATGAACATCACCAGACTGAAAAACATTCCGATCAAACCTGCATATTTTGTTTTAAAAAACCTTATCGAAAACATCATAGTCCCCTTTCCATTTTCCTGATTCCTTCACAAAATTTCAGGGGATTGCCTCTCTATGCTGTTAACTTTCATTTTACTGGAATCGCACGGAATTTACAAGCCGTTTTCGCATTTGTGGTAACGATTCAGAACCCCTTCGCAAAATTGCCGCTACGCGGATAGCTCTGGATCATTTCCACTTGAAAATCACAATACCCACAATCGCCACGGCCATGCCGATGGCTTTCCGCCACTCCCAGGGCTGCTTCTCCACACCGAACCATCCGAACAGTTCGATAATATATGCTACAGCAAGCTGAGCGACCACAATAAGCATTACCGCTTTGGCCGGTCCCAGGGCATCCATACTGCGGATCACAGTGTAGGTGATAAAGGCTCCGATGGCCCCTCCCAAAAGCATATATCTGGGCTCCACCTGCGCTATCTTCAAGAATGAAGTCCGCTCCGTACACAGCCATGCCCCCAGACATACCAGCAATGCTGTAAACTGCACAAATGCACTGGCGGTCCAGATGCCGGTGGATTTCGTCACCTGGGTGTTGAACACTCCCTGGATGCTCATCAGCGCACCGGAAACTAAAGCAATCAAAAAACCGATCATAGAATTCTACCACCTTTTCTTTTTAGTAGTAGTCTATCCTGTGACCGGTTCGTTCATTCATATTTTATTGTAACGGTTTTAGTTCTCTGTACCACCTACCTGTCCGGCTATGGTCTCGTCCAGCTGCTGTACCAGAGTAGTCACGTCGTCACCGTTCCATACCTTGGAAAACAGTACTTCCAGCTGCATCCAGAAATTTCCCGTCTCTAGCATCTTCGGCAATGACACACTGTCCGCATACTCATCGGCAAAGATCATAAGTGCACCGTTGTCTGCATTCTCTGCCGCCTGAAGACTTGCCGGCATTTTGCCGGAGCGTTCATACAGGCCGTCCGCATATCCTTCTGCCAGATACGCTGCGAAGCAGTCCGCCAGTTCCTTGTGTTCCGAATAGCCGTTGATGACTGCCGCTCCCGTAACAGACAAAGATCTGCTCTGCAGTTCGGCGCTGACATCCGGCATACGGGCAATTCCGTAATTAAATGCAAGGCTGCCGTCCGCTTTTGCCTCTTCCAGCCGTTTGACCACATCCGTGGTTCCGATGGTGAACATGGTCTTGCCATCGATAAAGTCCTGGATCACAGAATCATAAGTCACCGTATCGGATTCAATAAAGAAGAACTGGTTCAGTGCCTTGTACACTTCCAGACACTGAATGGTCTCCGGATTATTGATATCAATATCATTTCTGTCATCCCCGGGATCACCGCCTACGATCATGTAGTTGCCTACGATCCAGTAGTTGTAGAAAATATTGTTCACGTCCCATTTCATGACACCTTCCACACCTTCCGGTGCATCAAAGGTATCTGCAATATTCAGCAGATCATCCACTGTGGAGGGAAGTGCTTCCGCGAAATACTGCTCTGCCAGCGCATTTACCGCTGCCTCATCCGCTGTCACCTGTTCCGTGGTCTGGTCTTCCGGAAGAGAATCTTCCTCGATGATCTCTTCTCCTTCCCCTATGGGTTCATCATTCTCACTGCTTCCCGCCAGTTCTTTCTCCGCCTGCTGGGTTGCCCAGGTTCGAAGATAATCTTCATTATATACCAACGCACTGGTATCAAAATAAACCGGGTAACCGATCAGCTTCTGATCATAGGTTACCGCAGACAGAGCCGCCTGGGAAAAATGGTCTGTATTGCAGATTCCCACAGTGTCAGGCACTTTCGATGCCAGTCCTGCCAGATAAGCCTTTTCCAGAGAGTCACTGCTCAACAGGTAGATATCCGGTATCTGATCGGAATGCAGGGTCTCCTGATTGATAGCTTCCAGATATTCACTGTCAGAAGTAAGTACGGGAATCACACGGACTCCATTGTTCTGTTCTCCGAAGGATACTGCTGCCGCATTGATATAACCGGACAATGCCTCATCGGAATACCAGCAATAGATTGTCTCCTTTCCTCGAAACAGCTGCAGTCCGCTTCCGCTCTCCTGTGTCTGACTCATCTCCTGCGTACTTCCGTAAACAGCTGCAGCAGCCATGGCTATCACAGCTGCTGTAGCGATAATTCTTTTTTTCAAAAACATAAATTCACCTAAACCTCTTATTCGATACAGGTGTCCAAAATAGCAATCATTTCGTCCACATTTTCCCGGGTAATCACGAGAGGCGGTACGAAGCGGATAATGTCCGCACCGGCATTGATCAGAATTAATCCCTTCTCCAATGCTCTGTTAATAATGTCTCCTACCGGATGGTCAAATACCAGTCCCTGCATCAGTCCCACACCACGGCGTTCTTTGATACAGTCATACTTGTCTGCCAGTTCGTTCAGACGCTGTTCCAGATAGGGAGCCACCTCTCTCACATGTTCTATTATATGGTCCTCTTCGAATAAATCAAGCACTTTTTCCACTGCTGCGCAGGCTAAGGGGTTACCGCCGTAGGTGGTTCCGTGATCTCCCGCTGTCAGAGAATGCTGTGCTACTTTCTCCGTCATCATAAATGCACCTACCGGTACACCGCAGCCCAGTGCCTTGGCAGAAGTCATGATGTCCGGCTTCACGCCGAAACGCTGCCATGCATACATGTAACCGGTACGTCCCATGCCGCACTGGATCTCATCCAGAATCAGCAGGATATCCCGCTCATCGCACAGATCACGAACCTGTTTTAAGAATTCTTCATTAGCGGGACGCAGTCCGCCCTCGCCCTGTACAGTCTCCATAATGATGGCACAGGTCTTGTCTGTCACCTGATCCAGCACACTCTGGAAATCATTCAGTTCTGCAAATTTGATATGTCCGATCATGGGCTGGAACGCCTCACGATACTTGGGGTTGCCCGTTACTGACAAAGCTCCCATGGTTCTGCCGTGGAAGGAGTGATTCATGGCAATGATCTCATGGTCGGTACAGCCATCCTTCAGATACGCATATTTTCTGGCAGCCTTAATGGCACCTTCCACTGCTTCCGCACCGGAATTGGTGAAAAAGACACGATCCATGCCGGATACTTTTTTGATCTTACGAGCCGCCTCGATGGCAGGCACGTTGTAATAATAATTGGAGGTGTGGATCACCTTGTCGATCTGTGCTTTCAGCGCATCGTTGTATGCCTTGTTCTGATAGCCCAGGGCAAATACAGCGATTCCCGCTACGAAATCCAGATATTTTTTCCCATCGGTGTCATACAGATGTACGCCTTCGCCCTTATCCAGAACGATCTGATACCGGTTATAGGTATGCAGCAGGTCTTTTTCCGCCTCTGCAATATATTCTTTCATGGTGTCGCTCATTTTTCCTCTCCATTCCGCAGACGTTCTTTTCGTCAAGGAAACGCAAACCAAATTTCTAATTTGGTTTTGCGATAATGGCTACTTTGTGACGCCTGCGGCACAAATAGCCGGGTGCGGAATAAGCTGCCAGGCTTATTCTGCACACTTTTTTCACTCCTCATCGGATACGATCGCAGTTCCGATACCCTGATTGGTGAAGATCTCCAACAACAGGCAGTGTGCCAGACGTCCATCCAGAATATGCACACGGTTTACACCGTTGCGGATCGCAGAAGTACAGTTGTTCAGCTTCGGCAGCATACCACCGCCGATGTAACCGTCGTGGATCAGTCCCTCTGCCTCGGAAGCTGTCAATCTGGAAATAAATGTGGACTTGTCATTGATGTCCTTGTACAATCCCTCGATATCCGTCAGAAATGCCAGTTTCTCCGCATGTACTGCTTTTGCGATAGCGCAGGCCGCATCATCCGCATTGATATTGTAGGTGTGATAATCCTTGTCCAGTCCAATGGGAGCGATGATGGGCAGGTAATCCTTCTCCAGCATGTCAAAGAGAATATCCGGATTCACGCCGGTGATCTCACCCACATACCCGATGTCCTGACCGTCGGAATATTTTTTCTCTACCTGAAGCAGGCCGCCGTCTTTACCGCTGACACCTACTGCTTTCACGCCCAGCTCTTCCACCATGGTCACAAGGCTCTTATTTACCTTGTTCAGTACCATTTCCGCGATCTCCATGGTCTCCTCATCGGTGACACGCAGACCGTTGACGAACTTTGCCTCTTTTCCGACCTTGCCGACCCAGCGGCTGATCTCCTTACCGCCGCCGTGAACGATGATGGGCTTGAAACCTACCAGTTTCAACAGCGTTACGTCCTTGATGACGTTTTTCTGCAGTTCCTCATTGCTCATGGCGCTGCCGCCGTATTTTACCACGATGATCTTACGGTTGAATTTCTGTATGTAAGGAAGCGCCTCGATCAGCACCTCTGCTTTTTTCATTACCTGTTCCATATCTTTTTCCATTTTTATCCTCATTTCCGCAGATACCGTGATCCGCCTGTCATTTATCTTTCCGGTCGTTCTTTTTTAGGAACGATAGTCCGCATTGATCTTCACATAATCATAGCTTAAATCACAGCCCCATGCGGTAGCTTCTGCCTCACCCATATGCATATCCACCAGTGCGGTAACTTCCGGATCGGAGAGGATCTTCGTGGCCTCTTCCTCGCTGTAATCACATGCCACACCATTACCGAAGATATGAATCTTGCCGCTCTTGCTCTCAAAATACAGATCCACATTTTCCGGGTCGAATTTGGCTCCGGAATAACCCAGTGCACAGAGGATACGTCCCCAGTTGGCATCATGTCCGAAGATAGCTGCCTTGGTCAGAGAAGAACAGATCACGGATTTTGCCAGAGTTCTGGCATCTTCCTTGCTGACTGCATTTATTACTTTGGTCTCGAACAGTGCTGTGGCGCCTTCGCCATCTCCTGCCATTTTCTTTGCCAGGAATGTGGTGATCTCATGCAGTGCCTTGCAGAAGTTGTCGTAATCCTCGCCCTCTGCGGTAATCTCCTCGTTGCCAGCCATGCCGTTGGCCAGCACCAGCAGTGTATCATTGGTGGAAGTATCTCCATCCACGGAGATCATGTTGAAGGAATCCACTACATCTGCGCTGACGCACTTCTGCAGCATCTCCTTGGAAATTTTCACATCTGTGGTTACAAAACCTAACATCGTGCACATATTCGGATGGATCATACCGGAACCCTTGCACATACCGCCCAGAGTCACAGTCTTGCCACCGATCTGTGTCTCGATGGCGATCTCTTTGGAAATGGTATCGGTGGTCATAATGGCATGGGCTGCATCGGAGCCAGCCTCCAGAGTATCTGCCTTGGCTGCCACCAGTTTCTCGATGCCAGCGGTGATCTTGTCTACGGGAATCTGCATACCGATGACACCGGTGGATGCAACCAGTACGGCATCGGTGGGCACGCCCAACAGTTCTCCGGCACATTTTGCTTCTGCTTCACAGCAGTCCAGCCCCTGTTTGCCGGTGCAGGCATTGGCGATTCCCGAATTGACTACCACTGCCTGTGCAAATGCAGAATGTTCCACGATCTGCTTATCCCACAGTACAGGAGCCGCCTTTACCACATTGGAGGTAAATGTACCAGCTACGGTACAAGGTGCCTTACTTACGATCAGTGCCATATCCTTACGATTCTGATATTTAATGGCAGCCTCCACACCTGCTGCCTCAAAGCCTTTTGCTGCGGTCACACCGCCCTGGATCTGTTTCATGTTGGAATAATCTCCTTTCGCTTCCGTTTTATTTATGATGTCTGGGTCAAAAGCCCCCGACTTTGATGCCTACGGATTGCTTCGTGCTACGCACTTCCACAATCCTGGCATCTATTTATTAAACGCCGTAATGTTCTCTTCATTCAAAGTAAAGTCGTAGTAGTTCAAGTCTTCCCGCTTTGTCCATCCAATGCATTTCCAGAAAGCGTTTCCGATGTCATTCTGGGTAAAAGCGATCAGGCTGACCTTGTTGATATGTTCCGCTTTCAGAGCATTCATGCAGTGGACGACCATGGCTTTGCCAATGCCAAGTCTTCGGTAATCTTCTCTGACACATACATGGTACAGACAGCCTCGTCGTCCGTCATGGCCGCAGAGGATGCCGCCCACTACGACTCCATCCTCCCCGATGGCTACCACACTGGTGCCGGGATTCCGGTTGATAAAACGTTCCACACCTTCTCTGGAATCATCGATGCTCCGGATACCGAAACCGTGAATGGTCATCCAGAGGGCATGCAGACCGTCATAATCTTCTATGGTCATGGGTTTGATCGTAAACTGTTTGTTCATGTATGTATTTTATCCTTTCTAATCCTTTCCGTAGCTGCTTTAAGGGAAGCAGGGAACCAGCTCCAGGCCTTCGCTCTCAGGAAGCCCGAACAGCAGGTTCATGTTCTGTACCGCCTGTCCTGCGGCACCCTTTACGAGGTTATCCAGTGCACCCATCATAATGATACGGCCGGTACGCTCATCAATGACAAAATTGATGTCCACGTAGTTGCTGCCTTCCACCCACTTGGTCTCGGGGCAGCTGCCCTTATCCAGCACACGGACGAATTTCTCGTTTGCATAATATTTATCATAGACAGCTTTTACTTCCTCATAGGTAGGAAGTGTACCGTCCGGTTTTCTCTTCAGTGTTGCATACTCGGTTGCCAGAATTCCTCTGTTCATGGGTACGAGGTGCGGGGTAAAATTAATGGTCACCTGGCAGTTGCCCGCATAGCCTAACTGCTCCTCGATCTCGGGGGTATGTCTGTGGCTTGCCACTCCGTAGGCTTTCATGTTCTCGTTCACTTCGCAGAACAGGTTGGGCACCTTGGCGCCTCTTCCTGCACCGGAGGTACCGGACTTGGCATCCACGATCAGGGTGTTCACATCAATCATGCCTTCCTTGACCATGGGATAGGCCGTCAGGATCGAACAGGTAGTGTAGCAGCCGGGGTTGGCTACCAATCTGGTCTTCTCCGTGATCTTGTCACGATTGATCTCGCAGAGTCCGTATACTGCTTCCTCAATGAACTGAGGAGATTTGTGCTCGATGCCGTACCATTTTTCATAGGTGGCCACATCCTTGATCCGGTAATCAGCAGACAGATCCACGATCTTCACCTGAGAGAGAATCTCCTCTGTCAAAAGGCCCGCCAGAAATCCCTGAGGGGTTGCGGTAAAGATCACATCTACCTGCTTCGCCAGTTCTTCCAGATTGTCATCCTTGCAGATATCCTCCACCAGCTGGAACATGTTCTGGTATACCTGATAATACTTCTTATCTATATAGCTTCGGGAACCGTACCATACGATTTTGGCATCCTTGTGGTTTAACAGGATCCTTACCAGTTCTCCTCCGGCATAACCGGTTGCTCCGATGATTCCTACTCTGATCATTTTTCTACCTCTCTTGTTTATGTCATCGTTTTTTATTTCTGTCACCGCGATACTTGTGTCAACGAATTGCTTCTGTCGCCGCCATACTTGTGTCAACGAATTGCTTCGCAGCAAGCTGCTCACGCAATTCTGTAAACATTCGGAATCCGCTGATTTGCTACGCAAATCGCTACTTCCTCATGTTTAGCGGGTCACAAGTTCAAAAGCCTTATCATGCAAGCATGAACGGCTTTTCGACCTTTTGACCCTGACACCATGATACCACTTTTTGTCTAAATGTCTACTACTTTTTTCATTTTTATGCACATTTCTCGGATTGTTGTGTATATTTATGCATATATTCATACTATTTTTATGGTTTTATGCATTATGGTGGAATAATATTCATTCTGTTTTCCGCATACTTTTCTTTCCTATAAAAATCTGTTACAATAACTATGCTGTGCTTTCGTTTGCAGCATATCTATTTTGTGGCTCTTTATGTTCTGTTTTTCCCGGATTCAAAGAGCAGAAATGAGGAAATTATGGCTTTTGACGGCGTTACCATTGCCTGTGTAATATCAGAATTAAAAAAAGAACTCATCGGCGGACGATTATATAAGATCGCCCAGCCGGAAAACGACGAACTGCTGTTGACCATCAAGCAGCCCACCGGACAAAAGAGACTGCTTCTGTCCGCCAGCGCTTCCCTGCCCCTGATCTATCTGACGGAGAGCAACAAACCCAGTCCCATGACGGCCCCCAACTTCTGTATGCTGCTGCGCAAGCACTTACAGAACGGCCGTATCGTGAACATTTCCCAGCCGGGGCTGGAGCGTATCGTGCATATCGATATTGAGCATCTGGATGAAATGGGGGATCTGCGCCACAAGACGCTGGTCATGGAGCTGATGGGCAAACACAGCAACCTGATCTTCTGCAACGATGACAATACCATCATCGACAGTATCAAGCGGGTATCCGCCGCAGTCAGCAGTGTCCGGGAAGTCCTGCCCGGCAAGCCCTACTTCATCGCCCACACCCAGGATAAACTGGATGCCCTGACCTGCGACGAGACTACTTTCCGGGAAACCCTTGCCGCCAAGCCTCAATCGGTCTTCAAGGCAATCTACGGAAGCTTCACCGGTATCTCCCCGGTACTGGCACAGGAACTGTGCCACGAGGCAGGCATCGACGGGGAACGCCCTACCGCGGCATTGACGGCAGAGAATCATCATGCCCTGTATGAAGTTTTCTCCAAAATGGTCACTTCTATCAAGGAAGAAACTTTCTCCCCCTGCATCGCTTACACCGGCACCCGCCCCGTGGAATACGCGGCGGTTCCCCTGACCATGTACAGCACCGGAGCGGATCATCTGGAATCCTACACCTCCATGTCCGCCCTGTTGGAGCATTTTTATGCGGAGAAAAATACCCTGACCAGGATCCGTCAGAAATCTTCTGACCTGCGCCGTATCGTGCAGACCGCTCTGGAACGGGATATTAAAAAATACGATCTGCAGCTGGCCCAGATGAAGGATACGGAGAAGCGGGAAAAATACCGGATCTACGGAGAACTGTTGAATACTTACGGTTACAGTGCAAAGCCCGGTGACAAATCTCTCACGGCGGTAAATTACTATACCAACGAACCGGTGACGATCCCCCTGGATCCTACTCTTTCCGCTACGGAAAATGCGAAGAAATATTTTGACAAATACGGAAAGCTAAAGCGTACTTATGAAGCATTGTCCGAACTGACTACTCAGGTAAAAGAAGAGATCGACCACTTGGAGACCATCAGCACGGCCCTGGATATCGCCCTGAAAGAGGAAGATCTGGTGGAGATCAAGGAGGAACTGACCCAGAGCGGCTACATCCGCAGAAAGGGCGGCACGAAAAAAGCAAAGATCACCAGCAAGCCCTTCCATTATCTGAGCAGCGACGGATTTCATATTTATGTGGGAAAAAATAATTTCCAGAACGATGAACTGACCTTCAAATTCGCCAACGGAAATGACTGGTGGTTCCATGCCAAAGGTATTCCCGGCTCCCATGTAGTGGTAAAGACCGAAGGGAAGGAACTGCCGGACCGGACTTTTGAAGAGGCCGGCCGGCTTGCTGCCTACTATTCTAAGGGCAGGGAGCAGGAAAAGGTGGAGATCGACTATGTCCAGAAAAAACAGGTCAAAAAGCCGGCCGGTGCCAAGCCTGGCTTCGTGGTCTATTATACGAACTACTCTCTGATGATCGACAGTGATATCTCCGGAATTGAAAAGATCAGCGACTGACTTTTGACGATTCCGGCGCATCTTATATGGTCGTTACCGTACTATGCATCAGATAGCATATTTTATGCATAAATATACTGTATATTTTTCATTCTATGCATTTATGTGCATATTTTAATTTGTTTTATTCATATTTTTGATTTATTTATGCAACTTTTCTGCTTGCTTTTGCGATTATAATGTTGTATAGTAATTGTCAGAGCGTAACACACGATCCTGGCATCTGATACTTACAGATTGCTTCGTGCTTTGCACATCGCATTTTCAGGGCTTTTGCCCCTGGCATCATACACACTATAAAACGGAGGATTTTATCATGAAGGAAAAAGTAGTTTTGGCTTATTCCGGCGGTCTGGATACTACCGCTATCATTCCCTGGCTGAAGGAGAATTTTGACTATGAAGTTATCTGCGTCTGCGTAAACTGCGGACAGGCAGAGGAGCTGGACGGTCTGGAAGAGAGAGCAAAGGCTTGCGGCGCTTCCAAGCTGTATATTGAAGACGTTATCGATGAATTCTGTGATGATTATATTGTTCCCTGTGTACAGGCTCATGCCGTATACGAGAACAAGTATCTGTTAGGTACTTCCATGGCAAGACCCCTGATCGCCAAGAAACTGGTAGAGATTGCCAGAAAAGAAGGCGCTGTAGCCATCTGCCACGGTGCAACCGGTAAAGGTAACGACCAGATCCGTTTCGAGCTGGGCATCAAGGCTCTGGCTCCCGATATCAAGATCATTGCTCCCTGGAGAAGCGACAAATGGAACATGGACTCCCGTGAATCCGAGATCGAATACTGCAAGGCTCATGGCATTCATCTTCCTTTCTCCACCGATTCTTCCTACAGCCGTGACCGTAACATCTGGCACATCAGCCACGAAGGTCTGGAACTGGAAGATCCCGGCAACGAGCCTAACTACGAGCATCTGCTGGTACTTGGTGTGACTCCCGAGAAGGCTCCCGATGAGGGTGAATATGTGACCATGACCTTTGAAAAGGGTGTTCCCACTTCCGTTAACGGTGAGAAGATGAAGGTCTCCGATATCATCCGTACCCTGAACAAGCTGGGCGGCAAGCACGGTATCGGTATCGTAGATATCGTAGAGAACCGTGTCGTTGGCATGAAGTCCCGTGGTGTCTATGAGACTCCCGGCGGTACCATCCTGATGGAGGCTCACCAGCAGCTGGAAGAGCTGATCCTGGATCGCGATACCTATGCATTCGAGAAGGAAATGGGTGCAAAATTCGCCAGTCTGGTATACGAAGGCAAATGGTTCACTCCTCTTCGTGAGGCAGAGCAGGCATTCATCGAGAAAACCCAGGAATATGTGACCGGTGAAGTAAAGTTCAAGCTCTACAAGGGCAACATCATCAAGGCCGGAACCACTTCTCCTTACTCTCTGTACAATGAGAACCTGGCTTCCTTCACCACCGGTGATCTGTACGATCATCACGATGCAGAAGGCTTCATCAATCTGTTCGGTCTGTCTCTGAAGGTTCGTGCCATGAAGTTACAGGAGAACGAGAAGAAACTTGGTAACTAAGAATTAAAACAATGAGGTGTCTATGATAACTGCACAGACTATAATTACTGTGGTGATCCTGTATCTGGTGATCATCAATGTTGTAGGATATGTGATCATGGGTGTCGATAAAAAAAGAGCCATCCGGGGTGCCTGGCGCATCTCGGAGGCTTCTCTTTTTTTCACGGCGCTTTTGGGTGGCAGTCTGGGATGTATTCTGGGAATGCAGCACTTCCGTCATAAGACGAAGCACTGGTATTTCAAGTACGGAATGCCGGCGATCCTGGTGGTACAGGTACTGCTTTTTGCCCTTTTATTCAAATAGGAAATATGCTATACTTCTTTTATATGATGTCGGGGTCAAAAGCCCCCGACTTTGATGCCTACGGATTGTTCCGTGCTACGCACTCCCACAATCCTACCCAATATTCGCATATCGTGGGATTATCATCCCACTTTTATGCTCATATCGGGGCGGGTCCTAAGGTCTTTCACCCACCTATGAGCAAGCTCATGTGGGCTTAGACCTTTTGACCCTGGCATCTTTATATGAGATAAAGTCCGGGAGGTATCGATATGCATATAGCAGTGTGTGATGATAATGTAGCCGACAGAAAGCAGCTGGAGCGTCTGTTAAAGCGGGAATCCGACAAAAGAGCAGCGTCTACGGGTATCATTTATACCGATTCTTTCGGTAATTCTACCTCACTGCTGTCCAATCCCATGCAATACGATGCCTTCTATATTGATATGTGTCTGACGGAAGGCATCACCGGTACAGAAGTGGCAAATGCGCTGATTGCCCAGGGGGTCAACGCACCCATCGTGCTGTGCTGTTCCAAGATCAATTACAGAGCACAGTCCTATCCGGAAAATGTTATTTTTCTGGACAAGCCCATCAAAGTAGCGGAACTGGGACAGAGTATTGACCATGCTCTGGATATTATGTCTAAGGCAGTTCCTCTCATAGAGCTTCGAGAGGATGAAGATACCGTCTATGTCACCGAACCGGACATCCTCTACGCCGAAGAAGAAGGCCGGAATGTCATCGTCACCCTGAAGGACGGCCGCACCGTAAAAGTAGCCACCACCGCTATCAATTTGTTCTCTCAGATAGAGAATCACCCTACCTTCTTCGCTCCCACCGTCAAGACGATCCTTAACGGCAGATACATGGAGAAGCTGGGCTTCCGCAAAGTCATCATGTGCGATGGCAAAAAATTTGCTCTGCACAGAGACTGTGTTGCTTATGCGAAACAGCTGCTGGCGGAATATCATGCGTAAAAAAGACTCCACTCTCTCGAATGAAGTCTTAGAAAATTTGAACTCGAAGTTCTCAGAAAATCACCCGTATCGTCGTTCCTTTTCCGGGTTCACTTTCCAGTTCCAGTTCAGCGTGGCTCTTGGCGATGATATGTTTTACGATAGCAAGGCCCAGTCCCGTGCCGCCGGTGGATTTGGAGCGGCTCTTGTCCACACGGTAGAAGCGCTCGAAGATCCTCTCCTGATGCTCCTTGGAGATGCCGATGCCGGTGTCTTTTACCACCAGATAGGTATGCCCCTCTCTGGCATAGGTCTGCACATCCACACTTCCTCCCGGATTGTTATACCGGATTGCGTTATCACACAGATTATATAAAAGTTCTTCCATCATCTGGCGATTGGCCGTCACATAGCATTCCGTGCCGTTCAGCGCTATGGTCACCTTGTGTTTCTCTGCACTCATTTTCAGCATTTCCACACAATTCTGCGCCATTTCATGAAGATTCAAAAGCTCCGTATCCGCTTCCTCTTCCGTTCCGTCCAGCTCCGACAAACGAATAATATCATTGATCAATGTAAGTAGACGATTTGCGCTGTTATGAATCCCGTGAGCAAAACGCACCGTATCCTGCTCCGAAGCCATGCCGGTCTCGATCAGCTCCGCATAGCCGGAAATGGATGTCAACGGGGTCTTCAGTTCATGGGACACATTTGCACTGAATTCCTGACGCATTCTGGCATTTTTCATAATGTCCTCATGCTGTTTGCGGATCATGGTCATGAACGGTGTCAGTTCCTCATAGGTCTGCATCTCTGTACATTCCCCGATATTCTGTGCCAGCTTCTCAATGGGAGCCACCAGCTTCGTGGTCAGCACTCTGGCCGCCACCATGCACAGCACCAGCAGCACCACAAAGATCCCCACCATCATGGGCAGCGCCTGACTGAAAATGCTGTAAATGCTTCTGGCATCCTTGGACAGTCGCAGGATGCTGCCATCTTCCAGACGGATGGCATAATAAAAGGTGGACTGGGACAAGGTCTCGGAATTCCGGACTGCTTCACCTTCGCCGTCCCGCATGGCTTCCTGAATCTCCGGACGGGAAGCGTGATTCCCCATGGCCACAGAATCTGCCTCATTATCATACAATACCTGTCCGTCACTGCCGATCAGCGTCAATCGCAGATCCGATTCCACCGGCACTCCGTTTTCCTTGATCTCTTCTACCGAAGAACAGCTTTTTAACAGGGAACCATAGCTTTTCAGATCCTCCAGCACCTGTCTGCGGAACAGATCATAATACACGACTGTGATCAGTACCATGGTAAGCAAAATCGTTACCGTGGCAATGAGGATCATCATTTTGTTAATCTTTTTCTTCATCTTCTGTTACGCTTTCTCGCCGTTCATAATGTATCCCACATTACGCACGGTCTTGATCAGACTGCCCTCTTCCTTCAGTTTCTGCCGCAGCGTCTTGATATGCATGTCCAACGTCCGGGATTCTCCCTCAAAATCGATTCCCCAGACGCGGTCCAGGATCAGTTCTCTGGTGGTCACAATGCCCGCATTGGTCATCAGAAGCTTTAACAGCTCATATTCTTTGTAGGTCAACTCCACAGGCTCCTTGCCTACCGTGACAGAATGTTTCTCTCGGTCCAGCACAATGTTCCCCAGCTTCAGCACCTTATCTTTTTCCTGACTCTTCTGACTTCTCCTGAGCATTGCCTTTACCCGGGAAATCAGTTCCATGACACCGAAGGGCTTCGTAATATAATCATCTGCCCCCAGATCCAGTCCCTTGACCTTGTCGATCTCCGTGGTCTTCGCCGTGACCATGATCACCGGCACCAGCACCGTGTCCTGTCTGGTACGCAGCTTTTTCACAATGCTCAGACCATCCTCGTCCGGCAGCATGATGTCTAATAAAATCAGATCCGGTGTGGTATCATTCAGCGCCTCATAGAAATCCATGGCGGAATCAAAACCTTTTACATCATAGCCCACATTGGCCAGGGCAAAGGTCTCGATCTCCTGAATATTTTTGTCATCCTCTACTACATAGATCAAAGCCATCTCACAGCACTCCTCTCTGACTGTGCTTTCTCTTCTTAACTATACCTCGGTAAATCCTCACTCCGCAAGCAGTTTTGCATTCTTTTCCGCAAGACGTTCCTGCTTTGTGGGCGGTAACTGGTATTTCTCACGGCATGCCAGCACTTTGCTCTGGAAGTCCTTGTTATCTTCCTGGCGCAGTTCATCCAGGTAAGCGTGGGTATCGAATTCATCCTCATTCACCTGTACCAGACAGACTGCAATATTGGAGCAGTGGTCGCTGACACGCTCAAAGTTCGTAATGACATCGGATAAGATGAAGCCCAGTTCAATGGTACATTTTCCCTTACGGAGTCTGCGTACATGGCGCTGCTTCACATCCAGGCTCAGTCCATCGATGACTTCCTCCAACGGCTCCACCTGTCTTGCCAGATTCAGATCTCCGTTCTTAAAACTGGTCATGGTAAGATCCAGCACATCGTGTACCGCTCTCTCGAATACCTTCAGTTCCTCCTGCGCCTTCTCGGAGAATACCAGCTGCTTGTCATGCATCTCCTGTGCCGCTTCCTTGATGTTGCGGGCATGATCGGAAATTCTCTCAAAATCGCCGATGCAGTGCAGAATCGTATTTAAAGTCTCACTATCCTTATTGGAAAGCTGTTTGGAACTCAATTTCACCAGATAGGTTCCCAGTTCATCCTCGAAGCGGTCCACATCCGTCTCCATCTGTGCCACCTGCTCTGCTTTCGCCTCATCGAAATTATGCAGCAGCTCCATAGCCAGATCCATGGCTTCCCTGGACTTATCCGCCATCACAGAAGCCACCAGTCTGCTCTGCTCTACGGCATAGGCAGGCTTCTCCAGGAAACGTACATCCAGTAAGCTTAAAGTCTTGTCTGTCTCGGACATTTCCTTCACGTCCTCATGGGTCGGCAGCGTCAGGCAGGCCAGCTTCACCAGACCATTGGAGAAGGGAAGCAATACCAGCGTAGCCGCGATATTGAAGCAGCTGTGAACTACTGCGATTCCAAAAGGTGTTGCCACTTCTCCCAGAAAAGCAAATGGATGAATGGCATTGACCGTATAGAACACTCCAAGGAACAGGATCGTTCCGATAATATTAAAATACAGATGAATCAGAGCCGCACGTTTTGCATTGCGGGAAGCACCGATACCGGAGATCATGGCGGTAACACAGGTACCGATATTCTGTCCCATGATAATGGGAACTGCTGCGCCAAAGCTTACCGCTCCAGTCATGCACAGTGCCTGCAAAATACCTACGGATGCGGAAGAAGACTGGATCACCGCTGTGAGAATGAGTCCTGCCAGCACACCGAATACGGGATTTTGGAACTCGATCAGCAGATTGGTAAACTCCGGTACCTCTGCCAGCGGTGAAACTGCTGCGCTCATGGAATCCATGCCAAACATCAGAATTGCAAAGCCCGCCAGGATGGTTGCCGCATTTTTTAATTTGTCTTTATGGGAAAACAGTAAAATACCCACACCCACGATTGCCAGAATCGGCGAAAAAGAACTGGGCTTGAGCATACGGATCCAGAAAGCATCGCTCTCAATGCCCGTCAGACTTAAGATCCAGGAGGTCACCGTGGTACCGATGTTGGCACCCATGATGATACCTACTGCCTGTTTCAGACTCATAATACCGGAATTGACAAATCCGACTACCATAACAGTGGTAGCGGAGGAGGACTGGATCACACCGGTGACCACCGCACCCATGAGCACTGCCTTTAACGGGTTGTTGGTCAGTTTCTCCAGAATGCGTTCTAATCGTCCGCCAGATGCCCGGGACAGTCCGTCACCCAACAGATTCATTCCATACAGGAATAATGCAAGTCCTCCTACCATCTTCAGTAAATCAAAAAAGCTCATACTCTAATCCTCTCATTTTGCATAACATACTTTACATTTTTGGTTTCTATCTACACTTTATCTTGCTTATGTAAAATTCGTTACCAGTGAATGTAAAATTTATGTAAAGTTGTAACGATGCAGAGCCATGAACCTTGCCGGATGCTCGTCGAATGCTAGCATTCGTAAGAGCATATGACAATAGTTCTTTGGCGAGCAAGCCTCAATGAGCAAAAGGAACGCTCCGCAGGAGCAGTTTTGCGAATTGGGGCTCTGCATCGTTACTGGGATTATCAGATGCTAGCATTCGTAAGAGCATATGGCAATAGTTCTTTGGCGAGCAAGCCTCAATGAGCAAAAGGAACGCTCCGCAGGAGCAGTTTTGCGAATTGGGGCTCTGCATCGTTA
>NZ_JAOQJO010000009.1:104022-149266 GCF_025567015.1 Waltera acetigignens
ATCATCAGATAATCCACCACACGATCCGCATCCAGGCTCTGCTCTCTGATAGCCTGCATCATTCCCGTTTTGACTTCGTTGAAGAGATCATCTACCACATCATCATGTTCTACTACTTTTCTTGCATTTGCCTCATCACCTTCCACAAATGCCTCCACCGAATTGTGGATCATCTCCTTGGCTTCTTCCATCATCTCCAGCAACAGATGTTCCTGTTTTCCTTCGGGATTCATGTTGCCCATACGCAGGTACAGTTCCACAATATCTGCCACATGGTCTCCGATCCGTTCAATATCCGGTACCACTTTCAGCGCTGCGGATACCAGACGCATATCTCTGGCCACCGGCTGCTGTCTGGTCAGCAGGCTCAGACACATAGCTTCTATACTTCGCTGCATATCCACCATGGTATGATCTGTATTCAACAGCGTCTTCAGAATGTCTTCTTTGTTCTCACGAATTCCATACGCCATACGGTCATAACTGATCTCCGCATGCTCTCCCATCTCAGATACTTTATTTTTCAAAGTCTCAAGATCCTGTTCAAATAATACTCTGGGTGACATCTCCCATTCCTCCTATCTTCTCATCCAAAATCATCCAAACCGTCCGGTGATGTAGTCTTCTGTCCGTTTGTCCTGAGGTCTTGCAAAGATCTCGGAGGTTGCATTTTTCTCTATGACTTCCCCTACCAGGAAAAATGCGGTGTCATCCGACACACGGGCTGCCTGCTGCATATTGTGGGTTACGATGACCACGGTGTATTTTTTCTTCAGTGTCTCCATCAGTTCCTCGATCTTTAGCGTGGAGATCGGGTCCAGTGCGGAGGTGGGTTCATCCATCAAAAGTACCTCCGGAGATACTGCCAGTGCTCTGGCAATACACAGTCTCTGCTGCTGTCCACCGGACAGTCCCAACGCGGATTTGTGCAGGCGATCCTTTACCTCTTCAAAGATAGCGGCACCCTGCAGAGAACGCTCCACGATTTCATCCAGTTCCTTTTTATTCTTGATGCCGTGCAGTCTGGGACCGTAGGCGATGTTGTCATAAATGGACATGGGAAAAGGGTTGGGCTGCTGGAATACCATGCCGACCTTTTTACGAAGCAATGTGGTATCCACCCGCTTATCGTAAATGTCCTCTCCATCCAGAATTACTTTTCCTTCGACTCTGCAGCCGTCCACCAGGTCATTCATCCGGTTCAGGCAACGTAGAAAAGTAGATTTGCCGCAGCCGCTGGGACCGATAAATGCGGTAATGGCGTGGTCTGCGATCTCCATATTTACATCTTTCAGTGCGTGGTTCTCTCCATAATGGAGATTTAAGTTTTCCACGGATATTTTACTGTTAGCCATATATTTTCTCCTTCTTGTGATTTCTCTTACTCTCGTCTCAGCTTATTCGCCGCCAGCTTGGTCAGGAGGTTCAGGATCAATACGATAATGATCAGAACACAACCGATACCGAAAGCATTATCATACTGTCCCTTCTGCATCTGTAAATACAATTCGATGGTCAGAGTACCACCAGACTCCATGGCCTTGTGAGCCAGCTTTGCCAGATTGTCTCCGAAAACTCCGGTGAACTTCGGCAGCTTGTAGTCGCTTCCCGCAGTGAACAACAGAGCCGCAGACTCTCCCACGATACGTCCCAGTGCCAGAATGATACCGGTGACGATACCTGGCATGGAAGACGGCAGAAGGATCGTCCGGATCATATGCCATTTCGTGGATCCCATTCCCAACGCACCGGTACGATAACTGTCCGGCACGGTGCGCAATGCTTCCTGCGTATTTCTTGTGATCAGGGGCAGTACCATCAATGTCAGGGTAAAGGAACCGGTGAGCAGTGAATAGCCGAAGCCCAAAGTCTCTCCGAAAAAGATCATACCGAACAGGCCGAAAATAATAGAAGGAATACCGGACAGTGTCTCCGTGGTGAACTCAATGATGGAGACCAGCTTGCCGGGTTTTGCATATTCATTCAGATAAATGGCACTTCCCACGCCGATGGGGGTCGCGATCAACAGAGTGATCACGATGATGTACAGGGTATTCAACAGGTTGCCCGCAATACCGGTGGTCTGCTTTCTGGCACTGGTCACCGTCGTTAAAAATGCCCAGTTAACGGTGCGGATGCCCTTTACGAAGACATACAGGATAATTCCCAGTAAAAGTGCCACCGCCAGTGTGGCAGAGACATAAATGGCTGCCAGCAAAAGCATGTCTGTGGGGCGTTTTCTTTTTACATATAAGGTGTCCTTATTCATTGTCATCCGCCCCCTTTTTCAGTATTTTATTCAATACGATATTGATGATCATAATAAATACAAACAGCACCAGTCCGATGGTGAACAGCACCTGTCTGTGCAGTCCGGAAGAATATCCCATCTCGCTGACAATAGCTGTGGTCAGGAATCGCACGGAGTTAAATGGCAACGGCACATTGACGCTGCTACCGGATACCAGTGTGATCGCCATAGCCTCGCCGATGGCACGTCCCACTCCCAGAACGATAGCCGTCACGATACCGGATTTTGCTGCCGGAAGGATGGAGCGGAAAATAGTCTGTACATGGGAGGCTCCCAGGGCCAGAGAGGAGGATTTGATTCCTGCAGGAACCGCCCGGATGGAAGTCTCACTGATATTGATCACAGTGGGCAGGATCATGATCGCCAGTACGATCACGGCTGACAGCAGGTTTGCACCGCCGGTGAACTGGTGTGTCGTGGATCCCTGGAAGATCAGTCTTTCTAATTTATACATGAGAGGATTCAGTAAGTAGATTCCTAACAGTCCGTAGATAACGGAAGGGATGCCAGCTAACAGCTCTACCGCAGGCTTTACAATGGCAGCTAAGGGTCTGGGTGCCACCTCTGCCAGGAATACTGCCGTCAGCACGCCGATGGGCACACCAAGCAGGATAGCCAGCGTCGTACCGACGATGGAAGTCAGGATAACCCACAGAATACCGAATTTCGGATCTGCCGCCGTTGGCATCCATTCCGTGCCGAACAGGATCTCTCCCAGACCTACTTTCATAATAGCGGGGGTACCGCTGATGATCATATATAAGGTGATAGAAACTACCGCCAGTACGGCGAAGAAGGCACAAATGGTAAATACTATTTGTGCCACAGTTTCAACGACCGCTCTATTTTTTCTGTTTCCCATTACGGAAGCGTGTGTTCCACTATTCATCGCTTTTTTCCTTTTTCTGTGTCGGGCTATTATTTTACTGTGATCAGACCAACTTCGGAAGCAACCTGCTGTCCTTCGTCACCCAGTACAAAATCGAACCATGCCTGTACCAGATCGTTCTGCTCGGAGATCTCACCCTTGGTAGCCATTACGAAGGGTCTGCTCAGGAAATAGTTACCGGCCTTGATATTCTCTGCGGTAGCTTCTACACCTTCCAGGGAAAGTGCCTTAACACTGTCATCCAGTGCATCCAGGGAAGCGTATCCGATAGCTCCGGGAGTAGATGCCACTTTTGCGATCACAGCACCGGTGCTATCCAGTTCGTTTGCATATTTGCAGCCGTCTACCAGATCAACCAGCTCTTCGAACGCGCCTCTGGTACCGGAACCTGCCTCACGACCGATCACGATGATAGGCTCATCTGCACCGCCAACTTCTTTCCAGTTGGTAACTGTGCCATTGTAAATGTTGGTCAACTGCTCTTTGGTCAGATCTGCTACTTCGTTAGCAGGGTCTACACATACTGCAATACCATCGATAGCTACTACGTTCTCTACAACGCCTGCTGCCTTTTCCTCATCCTTTAAGCTTCTGGAAGAGTTACCGATATCTGTGGTTCCGTTGGTAACAGCTTCAATACCCGCACCGGATCCTACGAATTCAGCGGTTACAGTTACATCAGGATGTTCTTCCATGAAAGCTTCGCTCAGTGCATTGGCTAATTTCTCCATAGAAGTACTTCCTACCATGGAAATGCTGCCGGACAGATCTGTGGTGGTCTCAGCAGGTGCTGCTGCGCTGCTCTCTGCCACAGTGCTTTCTGCTGCGCTGCTCTCTACTGCGGAAGGCTGTGCTGTGGCTGCATCACCGTTACCGCATGCAACCAATGCGGTTACTGCTAATATTCCTGCTCCGATCAGAGCTAATAATTTGCTGTGTCTTACTCTCATAATAATGTCCTCCATGTTTTTGTTTTTCTTTCTCTTGATTACGCAATCATACTAACATGGGGGAAATTCACATAATATCACAGTCCGGTAATTTATTTGTAAGAATTAGGTAAAATCAGATGCTCTCCAGAATGCCGTCGGCAATAGCCCGGGCGATCTCGTCAAACCGGCTGTCAAAGAGTTCGTTGTCCGCATCCGTATTGATAAATCCCACTTCTATCAGCACAGCCGGCATATTTGTGCTGTTGAGCACCACCAGATTCGGTCTTTCATTCACTCCCAGATTTACGAACCCCACCTGCTCCAGTCCGGCATTGATGTTGTACGCCATCCTGGCTGCCGCTCCATAGCGGTTGTAGACTAAACTCTCCACTCCACTGTACTGGTTCGGATAAGGACTGGAATTGCGATGGATCGAGACAAAATAATCTCCTCCCACCTCATTTCCCTCCTGTGCCTTCTGATAGGGGGACTCATAGATATCTGTGGTCCGGGTGTAATACACATCCACTCCGTTTTCTTCTAAGATGCTTCCCACCGCCAGTGTCAGTGCCAGCGCATCCTCACTTTCTTTTCTTCCATTATAGGTGGCCCCGGGGTTCGCACCACCGTGACCGGAAATACGGCTACTATTATTTTTATGTTTGTATAGTAAATGGCAAGTTAATAGATCAGTCGGTTGGTAATAGTATTACTCTGAGTAATATCATTGGAATAATCGGATATGCATTTGACAATAAATTGGTTGTTGCATATGTACCATTACCGTTCGTCACAAAAAACACAAATTATGAAATTAAATTGAACAGAGTGGACTTTGACAGTTTTGGAAACGTACTATCTAAATGTAATGTATCTGTAAAAACTAATTGTGGATTTTCGTTTACGTGTACTCCTGATAATGCCACCTATGGGATGGCTAAAATGATAACTAATTTAAGTTTTACAATAATATTTAGATAAAATATCTTATAGATTAATCAGTAATTATACTTTGATTACAAATAGTATTCTGCATCTATTGTGTCATTTCCAATGTGATAATAGATAGGTCTTAGATTATTATAACCAAATACTATAACAGCACCTCCATAATAATCTGAATGCTTTTGCATGATATATGCTACTATGGGACCACCTATATTTAATTGCCCAAAAGTTGGACTATAATTGACAGGTGCGTTTTTAAATAAATCCAATATATAGTTATCATTTATTGATAATAATTTTCCCATAACTATATCATTACCATAGTTACCTAACTTGCCAGTTAATATAAAAAGGACGAAGAACACCCCTTCTTGTTCTTCGTCCTTTCTCCCATGACAAGGATTCTATGGGTTAAATTCAGAGTACCATACCTTCTGCTGATCCGTCAATTATAGAATGCCGCCTGCAGGCTGTTATATCCCGCCTTACCATCGGCTGTGAGATTAAGCTTTTTCTGCAGCTTGATTGTCTCCGTTCTGGCAGTCTTGCCATACCTGCCATCAGTGTCCTGATTACCGCCAAGGATCTCGTTACAACGTGTCTGCCACCACTTAACTACCGCTCCTGTGGAGCCAACCTTATAGATCAGCCCGACTCTCTTCGCCTGCAGGCAGATCTGCCGCCGCACATACTGAGTATTGGGACCATCTTTGCCATCTTCGACCAGCTTTCTCCCTTGTTCATCCCGATACCCATCTGCATTTGCAGCTTCCTGGAAGTTCTGGATGTTGATGTTACATACTTCCTCACGCTCCGCCGGTACTGACACCATTTCGAAGTCTGTATAAAAAATATTGATATCACACTTGCCACTGATTCCAGGCACAACTCCAGAGGACGTATACTGCCAGATATCGGCCAGATTCAGTTCAGCTTCGCTCAAAGACACTCCGTACCTAGCATACCACACATACACCTTTCCCAGCGTTGCCACAATCTTGTCCATATCAAAGTAATTTTTAAGGTAATCCCGATTAGTGTAAATCACCGGGACGTGTCCTCTTTCCTTTACTCTCGACAAAAACGCAATGGCCATATTCGTTGCCAGATCTTTTGTGATATTTATCCCCTTAGTTCTGGCATAGCGTACAGTGTCATATTCGCAGTCATATGCGACAGGACATTTTTCCCAGTATTTCTCGACCTGATCACAGCAATAGTCCCCTTCGTTTTTTGCCATGAGCTCAGAAAAAGCGTAGGAAAACCAGTAAATAATAGCTAAAACTCCCAGATTTACGCATGCAAGCGCATTGCTGACATACTTCTCATCAACGTTATTTTTACCATACCCTGCCCGAATGCCGATACGCTTGTATCCTGCATCGCGCACCTTCTTTATGTTGACATTTCCGTTGTGTTTGGAAATGTCCGGTCCTTTATATAATGCCTGTTTCATGTTACTCCTCCTTCTTTCCGTCAAAGTCCAGCAGATTCCTCAACAGTTCATACATGCCGGTGGCAGCCAGTCCCGAGATCATTCCGCCCAATACAACCTCTGCATTGATACCGGCCTGTAGGTGGATAATGATTGCAATGATGGTTCCCATGCTCAGGGATGCAAGCGGAATAAACTTGTTGGGAAACTTGTCAAATGCCTCCTTAAGCACATAACCTGTCAGCAGACAGATTCCCAAAATGATGGGGTCTACGAGTTGCAATAAAAATGATAAATCCATAATGTTATCCTCTCTTTCTTAAAACATCTGGGATGCCCGTACCGCAGCCCAGATAAGTCCTGTAGTTATAGCTCCTATAAGTCCGCTAACAATGGTATTAAAAACTGTTCTCTTTGCATTACTCCACTCTTTCCCAGGAGCACGCTCCATATCATCCACTCGGCTGTCCATCTTTTCAACCTTCTGATCCAAGCTTGATACCGTCTCGTTGGTGTGTTTTACTTCCTCCACCAACTGAATCATTGTGTTTGACATGGTGTGGATTTCTTCCGTCACTCTCTCCAACTTATCAATCCTATGAGTATTGGATTTTGATCTGGATTCTACCTCTGTAAGCCGATGTTCCATTTCGGTTTCGTTCATGTTGCCGCACCTCACTCAAATATAAAAGCCGGTCACCTCCCGGCAGGGAAGTAATCGGCTCTTGGCTCAATGGTTGCTATGTAATTACGCGGGTCCGTCTCTTGCTCTCATTGGCAGCCTCCTACTCTGCTGTTAATTCTGTCAGCTGCGTCTCCAGTGCGTTGATCTGATCCCGGAGATTCTGTCGCTCAGCATGGACTGTTTCCATGTCGTATTCCGCCTGCTCTCCCAGCAGAGAATACTCGTAGGTCTTGATTACTTTATAGTCGCTTGCAGCAATCTGTACCTTCAAGTCATTGATCTGTGCTGTTACCTGTCGGATTTGTTCCTGTTTGGCCATTTCTGCCAGTTCTTCCTCTGTGGGCTCCGGTTGCACCGGTGCAACCGGCTCAACATAGACAGATCCGTCATCGGACAGCTCATACCAGCCGTCACCTTCTCGGAACAAAGTATTGTATGCCTCATACTCACCATTATCGAGCGGATATTTGCAATCTTCGTCCAGATAGAGACTGAAGCCGTCAGTATTTACAACGAGATTGTCTCCGGTGATTCTGATCACATGAGGACTCTCTTCAGATACTATGACCTTCTGTACGGTCTCTTTATTTTTAAATTTAATGTAACCCATGTGGGCTCCTTTCTGGCGCTCTTGTGGCTGCGCCCGCCATCTGATTTACTTCGTTAAATGGCAAGTTAAGCAACTTTGAAAATGATTCTGATTTGTCATTGGCTAACTGCACATCATGGGGAAATACAGATAATACCATTACAAAAATTGGTAATAGAGTATTTATAACTTTTGGAGTGCAAATTACAGCCGAACAGTCAAGTGGATCATTAATTATTGGTAGGATTGCAAAAGTATATTATCCTAAAACCGCATATGTTAGAGCGAATGCGGCTGATTCTGACGGTGGTAACCATATGCTATATATTGATAAATCAAATGGTATAATAATGTTATATGTGTCAACTGAACGCTATTATTCTGCGAGCTTTTCATATATAGCTGATTAGGATATTATAAACTATTTTTCTGAAAAAGAAGGTGTGTTTCCTCTATCGTTTGCGTAAAAAGTAAATAATTTATTTGATCCAGTCATTTCAGTGGCGATTCCTGCATAATATCCTGACGTACCACAATAACCAAATACTAAATATGAGCCAGTACTGGCACCAACTATAAGTATGAATGGTGATTTTAGAACAAAATTAACAGAATATTCTTTAAGAGCAACACCTAGCGTTCCAGTACTATTATAAAATTGGCAAAAATTATTTAACTTGCCATTTAACTCAGTATATGCATCTGCTACCGCCTTGGCATCCGGCACATATCCGGTAGCCTTGGTAGCTAACAGATCCTCCTTTGTGGTGATCATCTGTGCAAATGCCGGTGCGGTCAAGTCCGCAAAAAACTTTTTAATCTTGCCAAAGACCGTCTTTACGCTCTCGCCCGTATTAATGTTCTCGCGGTTCTCTGCCTCGGTAAAAGTGATCTCGGAATCTCCGATGTCACCGCTGAACCCTTTGGCCAGATAGATCCAGTTTACCTTATCATCCCTGGGAGCTCCGTCCGGAGCATCTTTAATAGCCAGATATGTACTGCCGTTATGTTCAACCGCGTCCAGTCGCTCATATGTGGTATTGGAGTCGTAATCTCCTTTGTAAGATATTCCGATTTTTCCGAGAGCATTGTAACCTTCCGGTGCTGCCATGTCATTGTCCTCCTTATGCTACCTTCCAATATAAAACATTATCAACTACTACAAAATCCACTCCTGCGCCATCCTTCATATAAAGGTTCATCGTGGTTTCATCCAGATAGAACTTAGGTTCAGTGATTTTTGCATACGATTCTGCTCGATCCGCATCTATCTTGGCCTGTGCTGCAGATGATGCCGCCGCAGATGCCTGCTGTGTTGCCGTTTCTGCTTGTACGGTAATATCCGCCAGGTAATCCGGCTGCAGCTTATCCGCCGTAATACTCCCTTTCTTTATATCAGCTTTTACCTTGCCATCTTTCCCGATGGTCCAATAAATAGTATCCGAGTCTAAAAATTCAAACTGCGTGATGAGTGCAGACATATCTATGTACTGTTCTGTTCCATCTTTTAAGTAGATAATAAGCTGCTCGGTAACCGGATCATAGCCGAAGTTGATGGCAATCTGTGCCATCAGGGTATGTAATACCTTGGTTGCTCCAGAATAATAAGTAACCGTAATATCGCCATTATCCTGATTAATGGTAATTCCCGTGATCATCCCATTAGCCTCTGTAGTTGACAGCTTAGTCAGATCCAGTGTAATCACACGCTCGTCAATAATGCGAGTCGCATTACTTAGCTTGTCCATGTTGGTCTTATTTAATGCTGTTTTGATAGATGGTTTATTCTCCCAGTAATCCTCTTCCCAGTCATACGCTCTCTGCATCCTGCTTCACCTCCTGTTTTGCAACCTCGGCAGCATCCCTGGCCGCAATCTCTGCCATCAATGCATCCCTGGCTTTCTGTTCCTGTCGTGCCAAATTCTCCTGCAATGCCATGCGCTTAACTTCCTCCGGCAACGGAGATGCTTCTACAAAATTTGCGATTGCCTGACTAAATTCCTTGATTTCTAAATTGCTCATATCTCTTAATCCTCCGGTCCCAAATAAGTTATAACAGTCCCACTAATGGTTTTTGTTCTCCACGCAACTACTGTACCTTTATAATTCATGTACCCGCTGACACCCATTGCTCTTACGCTGACCAGATCAACGCTTGATAGCTTATTTACGATAGTCGCAGCGCTGATTCTGTCCGCTTTAATCACCCCAGAGGATGTCCAGTTGGATACCTCCATGTAGTCTGCCTTTACAGTGCTGGCGCTGATATAGTTGGCTTCCACGTTGCTCAGACGGGCTGATACGGCTGACAGATCAGATGTAGTCACATGATCCGCCTCCAGTAATCCTACGCGGCCACTGACGGCATTGAGAGAGTCGATGGTTGCCTTGGTGGCAATCAGGTTGTTTAGTTCCAGTTTGGTAGTATTCAAGGTTTCGATGGTCGCGTACTTGATCACCATCTCATCTGCATTTACAAGCCCGACCAGATCTATCCTCTCAGCCTTGATCAGTGCCTTATCCGGTGTCAGATTTATTTCTGCAATAAGATTATCTTTCGATACCTTTAATTCAACCTCTCCTGCTACCACTTTTATCTCTGTAGATAAGTCATTTTCGATATCTTTCATTTCCAGCCGGGTCTCTTCCACTGTCCGGGTAAGGACATTCGACTTACCCTTCAATTGGATGATGGACTTCATAATGCCATTGACCTGTCCGGTCCTGTATTCCTCGCCCTCCGCCGTATAGCTGTCACGAAGTGCCTGTATGCCTTTTAATGTGCGCTGCAGGATATAGGTATAAATGGTCTCCCGAGTCGTGTGCAACAAGATGCCATCCCCTACCTCCAGGCAGGGATTGCCGCGGGCTTCCACCTGTGCCGGACGGTACCATACGACACCGATTACACTCAGCACATTATCGGCTATAGTTTGCAGTTCTGCCGCAGACTTTCCATACACCAAAAAGTTGTCCTCTATGATGTAACAGTTATTGCCAGTACCGGAGATAGCACCGATGTCGTTCTCTTCCTGCCGAATCTGTAACTTATCAATGTGCTGAACTATGAAATCCTCATACTGGCAGGAGATATAATTGCTCCTGGATACCTCCGCTGTTCCCATCGGATCTGCAGGGTAAAGGTCATCTGCCGGATACAGATCATCCGCGGGGTACAGACCCTCGATCATCTGTTCCAGCACCACATACTGCAGTTTTCCATTTCTACCGATGTGCCCAAAACATCCGTTAATCTCGCAGATGGATTCAATAACCGTTTTCCCCGGGAGCTCTCCCGGATCGATAGTTTTTTCTACCACCATATCATCGTTGACCAGTGTGATTTCTTCTTGTTCCACACCGACATAAGCACAAAAGCTATCTCTGAACTGTCTAAGCGTCATTGGAAATGTCAGGCTGTTATACCACCCAGCTACCTCTGCATTCAGGAGGTCGTACATGGCATCATAGGCCACAATATCCCGATATCTTCTATCTGCCGTAGGTACATCAGAATCCACTTTATAAACTCCCATCATAAAAGGAGCCTCATCGACTCCTTCCAATGTTACTGATACTGATATCTTTTTCCCTGCAAGAGGTACTACCCGTTCCCTGACCCTCAATTTGAAAGTACTCGCCTCACATCTGCCAAAACTTATTTCACTCTCTGAGCATAGTCTCTCTGTGAGTTCTGCGCTTTCACCTTTCCAGTCCTCCTCATTCAGCACACTTCCATCACTACATTCAATCTGCATTTTTTTGGAGACAGATGTGTCATTATAAAAATCTTTATATTTATAATCTATCATTTCCTCTCCCTCTTAATACTCCTGGAACGCAACACGTAATGGCTTATACCATAATTCCATGCCATTCCAACTTTTTGTCTCTACTGTATAATTTGGTACATACATTTCTCCCGATTTATATCCTCCGGTATTTACATCGAAATAAGTTACAATAACCTTTCTTTCCTTCTCCTTTATGTACGCTTTTTCCATTGCTTGTAGAAATTCTGTCATTTCCCATGCTTCCAGTGGAATCGTATTGAACTCAATTTTTGTTGTATAATGATCTGCAACTTCCCGGTATAAAATATTCAAACCATTTCTGTCAGAGTCCAGATCTGCACGCTGATCCGGACTCACCTTATAGGTCTCAATATCTACATACTTTGAAATATCAGTATCTCCCACTTTTAATAACCATGCCTGAAATGCCATCCTGCTGTCTCCTTATACATCCAGCAACAGGTAATTTCCAGTTGCCTTAAAGTACTCCCTGTTTATCTTTTTCAGTAGTTCCGCAAATTTTACACCATTGATTTCTATCGTATTGCCTGACGCCAATATTCTGATGATAGTCTCCAGCAATGTAATGATCTTATCCAGCTTTTCCGCAGATATGGATCCTCCCGATCCCGCTGCCGCCTGTGCTGCGCTTAGTGCCATTTTCTGTAACTTATCTTCCGGTGATACAATTTCTCCCTGATGTCGGTTATCACCGATCATGGCAAGCTGAGGTGTGTTTGCCTTGACATATCCACCATTCCACAGTTTTGGAATTTGCGGAGGATCACTCGGCATCTCAAACCCCCAGTCTTTTCCTACCAGATCTCCTGCCTTTTTTGCGACGCTTCCGATTCCATTTACCACATTGCGTAGTGTAGAATATATCAGTGAAATCATTGCATTCACACCGTCAATGATCAGATTACATACTCCCTTGATAGATCCCCATATTGCCTGCCAGATTCCATCCGTAATTTTCTGTAAGCTTTCCCATGCCTTTTTCCAGTTGCCTGTAAACACTCCGGTGAGGAAGTCCAACAGTCCCCCTAATATTTTCATAGCTCCGGATATAAGGTCTGACACGGTGGCGAATACAGTACACATGATGTTTATCACAATGTCTGCCACCTGCTTGATTGTAGGTGCCAGATACCCGATAATTGGTTTAATTACTGTGCTCCATGTAGCTGCAAGAAAATCTCCTACTGAACTAATCAGTTCAAGAATGTTATCCCATAGTGGTCTGAGGTTTTCTTCCCATAGTTCTTGCAACGCTTCCTTGGCATGATTCAGTACTGGCATCACAATATCATTCCACAGTTCTAAAACCGTCTTCTTGATATCATTCCAGGCATCAACTATGTTGCCGAAAGCACTGCTGCCGTTGGAATCCCACCATTCTGTAAGTGAATTTCCTAAATCTCCTACAATCTGACCGACCAGTGATGCGCATTCGCCACCAAATTCAAACAATTCTGTCAGTGTACCTTCCAGCAGTTCCTGGTTATCCTGCATCCACTGTGACGTGTGCTCTGTAGCTATATCAAATCCGCTTGCAAGGATCGTCCCTAGGGACATACCGAAATCATTATAACCTGTCAGAATATCTTCTAGTCCCTTTGTGATTTCCGGTCTTGCCTTATCCAGTGCCCCCAGCAGGTTATTGTAGGTCTGCTCATTAATCTCTGTGAGATTGATGAACCCGTTTGCTATAGATTGGCTGACATCCTCGCTCCAGGATTGTATTTTACTGCTGTTCTTTTCCAGATAACCAGCAATTCCATCCAGTCCAATATCTACCAACTTAACTGTAACAGCGATCTTATTTCCTATCCTGTTCCCCATGTATCCACCCAATGGATCTATGATGGTTTCAAGATTTTTAACTGCTGTCTTTGCCAGAGGCTGTAATTGTGTCGTTACTCTGATAAAATTCTTTTTCAGACCGGCAAAATCAATCTTCTTTAGTCCATTATTGAGCTGATCAATAAATGTCCTGACACTCGGAATCTTTTTGAATGCATCGGAAAATTTCTGCGTGATTTTATCAGCACTTTCTTCCGCTGTCTTAGTTGCGGTCTGCAGTCCTGCAATGTCTATTCCAGATGTTTCTCCTGCTGCCGCAGATGTATCAGTTTTCTGGGACAGTAAATCCAATTCATCTGAGGACAGTAATCCTCCCAATTTCTTTGCTGCCTTCCCGGCGGCATTGATATTTTCACTGACACCTGCCGAAGCAGCCTCTGCTGCTTGCATTCCCGAAGCAACATTATCCGCCTTTTTCCCTGTAAATTTCTCTGTAAAAGCCTTAAATACATTCGCAAGCTGCACCAGTTTCCCCATCAATGTATTGATCACCTTGATAGCCGGTGTCAATACATTGATCAGTCCCTGACCGATTGCCGCCATAAAAGACTCCGTCTGTAATTTCAGGATCCTTACCTGGTTAGCCCAGCCGTCAGAAGTCCGCATAAAGTCCCCGGATGCCGTCGCAAGTTTACTTTGCACGAAAGAGTACCGTAGTGCGACCTTCTCCGCCTCTGACATTGCTGCTGTGGTCTTACCATAGCCATTTGCCATTGCATAAGCGTCCAGGGCCGTCTGCGTCATGACGACGCCTAAATCCTTAAGGCTCTCTGTTTCACCTGTGAATACTGATTTCAGCTTGGTGTATGCTTCATCCTGTGTAATGTTATAAAAGGATGCTACATCTCCTGCCAGTCCAGTCAGCGTGGTAGACATATCGTATGCCTGCTGTTCACCAAATCCGAATGCCTTTGCCATAGCTCCGAAGGTACCTGTATACTTCTTTGCCATTGTTTCGGATAAGCCAAACGCTGTTGAGGCATTCTGTGCAAACTTATCTACCTGCTTTGACATTGCAGGAAAAGTCACATCTACAACGTTCTGCACCTCGCTCAGATCTGATCCCAGTTCGATACACTTTGCGCTGAAATCTACGAGTTTCTTTACAGCAAAAGCGGCAGCCAGTTTCTTGCTAACTTTCGTGGCAAGGTTCTGGATGCCGCTCATCTGCTTATTAAAATCTTTTTTATTTACAACAAGATCGAGTCCGATCTGTCCAACGCTTGTAGCTTCACTCATAACCAGCCTGCCTTCTAAGACAGGCACATCGGCACAGCGTCTTATAACTTCAACTCAAAAATCTTTTTACAGTCCTTATTTTTACATCGGAAATAAATTCCCCTGCAATGTGCATCTTCCGTCTGCATTGCATTCACCGGATGCCCACAGTAAGGACACACTACTTTTTTCTTATCTACTTTTTTCTTATCTACTTTTTCAATGTATATCGCCCCCTGCCAGAGAAATGAACGCATTCTTCAGTTGATCAAGTACTGCTGCCATATTATCAGGTGCTACCTTTTTTGCTCTGTTTGCACGCCATTCATTCCTGATTCTGTGTTGTTCCGGAGTAAAATGGTCTAAAATATCCTTATCCTCCTCGGCCCTGATTGCTACGATCCGTCCCAGCGGTGTCTCCGGTCCGATTCCAATAAGAAGATCCCTAAACTCATCCCACTTCATGGTATCAATTTCTTTTGACAGCCGAATCCCGTACTGCGCCTGGAAGGATGATACGATCAGACTGTAATCTCCGATCAGATCATAGTACGGGTCACTGCTCTCCCGGCTCTTCGTCTCCCGTGATCATGTCTACTGCTGCCATGATGATTGTCTGGAAATCCTTGAACTGGAGATTCAGTTTATCGATCTTTTTCCGATCCTTCTCATTAAAAATCAGTTCATATACCGCCAACACTTCTTTAGCTGATGTACCCTTCGAAAAAATACCCATGATCTTCAGCACAGTGGCTGCATCGGAATTTACTTCTACGGTAACATCCTTAATCTTCAATACCGGGTTCTCGTCAAAACTCAGCTTTTCTGTAATATCTACGATTTTCTTTGCCATAATAGCCTCCTGTTTTTATGCTGCGGGAGTAATCTCAGGTTTTCCATTGCTCATAATATCGAATTCCAACGGTGCCACAGCTGTAGAGTCTCCTGCTCCAATGTTCTTTACGTTCACGACTGCTCCGGCAAACAGCACCACGGTTCCGTCGGGGAATGTCCACTGGACATCTTTCTCTGCAGAGCGGCCGTTTACCCACGCAAGTGCTGCTACAGCATCATTACCGGCATCTCCTACGTTACGTTTCGCAGTTACGGATATGGTAACTCCCTTACTGGTAAGCAGGCGTCTCACCCATCCTTTTTCTGTAAACGGATGCCATTCCTCTACTCCATTATCGAAAGATACACTGAATGTCTCGCAGTCCGCAATATCAACCATTTTCTTTTCTACACCGCTTGCTGCCGCATTGATCTGGAACTGGTTTTCATAGCATGGATATACTCCTGTAATAGGTGTGCTCATTCTTTTTCACCTTTTCCTTTCTCATAAATAACAGCCATCTCTATGACCCATTCGCAGATACCGGCATCATCTTTTCCGACATCCTGTGGTTCATAAAGAGGCTGTATAAATTTTATCAACTGATCGTTGACCGTTACATTTCTTGCAGCCTTCACCGCATCAAATGCTGTCATGGCTGCCTTTTCTGATTCTCTCGGCGAATTATTCCAGTGAATCAACAGGGTGACATATTTTGTCCCGTAAGATGCAAGCTGTGGTCCTCCTAATGCTGTCTTATACTCCTGCTGATGTTTGCTGTTATAAACACCGATGGACTTCTCCTGCTTGTCCGGCAGGCTTCCCATATATACATGGTCTGCCAGTTCAAGGGATTCCACATAATCCCGCACATCCGATAACATCATAATCCGGCAATCCTCCTGTATATTTGTTTGTATGCTTTCTGGCAGTACTCTGATTTTTTCCCAGAGATCCAGTCCTCATACCATTCGCCTCTTGCATTCGGGTTCTCCGTCTTCTGGAAATGATATTCCGGGTGGAAATAAAGCCGTCTTGCATAGGGTGTGCTGGATATGATACTGACTTTTCCCTGGCTGCTCTCCGAATAATCAACAAAAGTGCTCTCGTTTTGCAGATTGCCGGTATCCCTTGGGAACACCTGTGCCTGCACTACATTGGTATGCAACGCCTCAGCGGTCTGCTCTAAAGCCACCACCTGTGCTCTTGTGAGCTGTTGAATCTTCGGAAAATTCAGTTTTACTGTAGAATTTACACTGATCATATCAGCAGCACCTCCGTATAGTTGACTGTTCCATCCGGGTTTCTCGCCTTACGGCCCTCAAGAATCCTGCGTTTTGCACCGAATATCACCGCACTGCCTCCTGATATGACCGTAAGCTCCGGGCATATATCTCCGGGAAACAATGCTGTCCCTGTAATCTCTATGAGTTTCTTCTCCGATGTCAGCACAGTCTTGGCTTTATCCTGATAGTTACATTTTCCAGAATATTCCACCGGCTTCAATGGCTCCCCGTATTTGTTCAGTCCTTCCTGATCTATCGCAACGGAGATATATGTCTTGCATAATCTTTTGGGCACCAGACACGGATATTTCATGGAATCACCTCGCAATTCTGCAACACAGACCCGTCTGCATCAGCAACGAATAGACATCCCGCTTCATGGCAATACCTTTTTCCATGAAAACATTCCAGGAACTTCCGAACTGTGCGGATACTCCATTTATGCTATAGCTGGATAAAATCGTATTGATTTCATCTGCATTCTCATATTCGAAATCTGCCTGCATGCAGACAACCTCTTTGATGGTCTCCTGTTGAAAAGCTGTCATATGGTCGAATCCTGCTGCCACAATCCGGTTAAATGTCAGGCTGTCAATATGCCGGGAGGCCTGACGAAGTACTCTTTCAAGATCTCCGTCAGGAATCACGCTGCCATTATAGCTATCTTTATATTCTTCTTTGCTTACATAAGGTTTGTAGGACATAGGTCCTCCTTACTCCCCGGTGTACTCCGTGGTATCTACATCTACATAGACGCTGTCCACTTTGCCGTCACGACCATTCGGGAATACAAAGGTATCAGACAGAGATCTGTTCTGGTACAGGTATCCGTCTCCTTCGGTATGTGTTCCGGGATTGAAATAATAGATAGACGCGATCTTGGGAACCGTCTTACAGGTCTGTCCGCATGCCACCAGTACATTGATCTTATGAGCTCCGGTTACCGCTTCGATATTATGCGTGCTGTCTGCTGCAACTTTTTTCAGAGGAGCAAATCCACCCTCAGCAGGCTCCCAGTCGAAAGCATCATAGAAACGCTCATCATCAATAACCTCCATGATGGGAACGCCATCAATTTCCGTTACTCTGGTCTCGATACCAATACCGCCCTCAGCGATCTGCGTAAGTTCAATCTTACGGGTAAATTCTGTAGACTGCTCCAGTGCATCCATAATAGGGCTGGCCACATACATAAGCAGGCTGCCGTTTGCCTTATACCGTCTCAGCTTACCTTTTGCAAGGATATCCTTCAGCATTCCGAATACCTTTGCCTTGGTATAAGCAGAAATAGCAGTCTCGCTGTGGTATCCCTCTGTCTTCTGTGCCACCTGTGCCACACGGGAGAAGAACAGGGCATCTGTCTCAGGCACTACCTGAGTCTGTTCGAAAGTTCTGGAGATATTCTGCATGGATGCAGTTGCGTTGGTCTCATCCACATCTGCCTTGTCTACCAGGAACTGAACGTCTCTGTCATGGGTTACTGTAAACGGAACATCTGTCTGATCGAAGGATCCCATGTTCCAACCACCGGTTCTCTTGTGATTCTTATAACCAGTGGTGCTCATCTGTGTAAAGTGGAATGTCTTCGCATCAAGCCATCTTACATTAGATGTAATGAAGGGAGAGGTTAACGCTCCCTGCATCAGAATCTGCAGGAGTTCAGGACTCCACTGCTGTGCATAGTTTAAATTAGGCATATCTTATACCTTCCTTTCCTTAGTTCCACCGATTCCATCTTTTGGTCGGTGTCTGTTGCTGTTGTACGGTTGCCTGCTGTGTATGCTGCGAAGGATCTCCGCCTGTCCCTACATGAAGGAAACCAGTAGTATCTGTCTCCTGCGGTTTTAATGCAGGAATGTCCTCCAGCACCTTATTCAGGGCTTCCGTAAGTTTCTCATTGCTGATCTTTCCATCCTGTCCTACTGCCTGGCTGAAATCTGCCATCTTCAACAGATACGGGATGGATGTTACGCTGATTCCCAGTCCGACTGCTGCCATCGTCGCTGCCTGTTGGATCTGTGCCTGTCTTGCCTCGGCCACAGCGGTTGCAGCCTGCTGTTGCAATGCTTCCACATTCGGCTGATTTGCCGCCTTCTGTTCCTTGAAGGTTGCTATAGCCTGTTCCACCTCCTGTTGGGAAAGCCCCTGCTGCTTGAAATAGGCTTTCAATGCCGTATCCTCTTTTGCCGCAAGCGTTCCATCCAACATCTGCTGGATTTTTCCATAGTCAATCTGCGGTGCTGCATTCTGCTGTGACTGCTGATCAGTCTGTTCTCCTGCCGGTGCTCCGCCCTGGCTTCCATCGGGGTCTAAGAATCTTCTTACTGTCTTGTAAAACATAACGTGCTCCTTTCCATTTTGAGGGTGTCACCCTTACTGCGATCCATTGTCTTCGGTGTCTCCGGTCACGCTGCAGTTTATTGCCTTGCTCGTGTTTGGGCATAAAAAAACACGCCATGAAGCGTGTTGATTCCAGATTATTTGTTGCACCGGTGCAATTTTCTTTTTTCGAGATAAAAATACCACCAATCTACTGACCGGTGGCTTCATGTTCTTTTACCATTCTTCGCAAACGTTCTTTATAATCCTCATAGCTTTTATCTTTTCCGATGATGTATGCGGCATCTCCCATTTTTTCGGAGAAGGATAATACTTTCCTGCGCAACTCCTGCAGTTCCTCATCGTTTTTCATTTTTTCAACAAATTCTTTTTTGAACATAATTACCTCTTTAGCACTTTCATAAATGCTTCATATAGCTCTGGCAATTCACTTTTTATGAATTCTACAGTTATATCATCCGACTGATACAATGCAGCATATATATCCGCAAATATCTCCGACTCCGCATATCCGGGTTTACCTATGTATTGTGATTCATGTCTGTATACTCCTGTAATCACATTGTCTGTTATGCATGACATTATATCACTGATGAAGTAATTGTACTCTAAATCACCATTTACAGCAAGTCTCCGTTGATACTTCTCCTTTTTTTGCAATATTTTGTTTTCTGTATTTTTTATTGCCTCTGCGAATTCAGCATACATGGGACTGCCATACTCATTATGATCAATTCTATGGGCTATTTCATGCGCCAGCACATGCTTGTAGTTCTCCTCTTCATACTGCGGATGTCTCGGATTGATAATTATCAAATCATTATCAAGATCATACGAAAATGCATATTCTGACAGTTCATCTATCTTGATGCACTCATCTCTTGTGTACTGATCCACTAAATCGATCATGATCTGCGGAGTATCCGATCTCGGCACTTTCACCTCATCAGGAACTTTATACCGGTCTTCCGTTTCCTGACTCCATTCTTTTTCCTTCGCACGGTACTTGCTTTTATTCTCCGGATCCAGTGAAAATGATGCTAATCTATGGAATTTTTTCTCCTGTCTCTCTGCATATTGCTGTCTTGCTTCTTTCCTGTTCTGTTCTTCGATATTTTCTATGTCTTTTTTACTGTATTCATTATCCAAATCCTCCAGTTCTGGAAAATAGGTAGTGTGGCTGTCTCTGCATCTAGGGTGGTATAGTCCTGCTGCTATTGCCGCGCTCATCAGGGGATATGGTCCATCCTTGGCGCTTCCACCGCTCCATACATCATCGATCAGTATCTTACCAACAAACGGTAAACACTTGGGGCAGGGATTTCCACGCTTATTCATGATCACCGTGGATATCCCCCATTCCTGCCTTTTCTGCCCTTCCCCCTGCAGGTATGCACGCTTACTGGCTGTCCGTATTGCCATGTCCGCATAGTCTGCCAATGTGTGTCTGGATCCATTGGTATATTCCACACAGTTAAGACCAGCGGCAATGAAATCCTTTGTGGCCATGTCTACCGCCTTCTCATAAGTCCCTGCTCCACTGTTGGCATATACCTGAGCATTAAAAATAATCTTACGATATTGGTCATTTGCCATGCGCAGGACGGCTGTCTCAGCCTTTTCCATGTCTGATGTGGTCGCCCGGATCAGCGCCTCCAGCTTCCTCTGGTTCAACCGGAAGAATGCCGCCGATGCTCCCGGACTTACTCTTCTTGCTGGGAAACCTTTCTTTATAGCCTCCAGTATGGCTATCTCCTGCTCCATATCTCCTTCATCCCTGGCAGTACTGATCAGCGCTTCGATCCGGTTATTAATGTCTTTAAATTTTGTACCAAATCGTTCCTGATTCTCTTTTCTGTACTTTTCCAACGACCGGAGCTGCTCTGTCTGCCACATGGACCACTGCTTATCTTCATCGATTTCCTCAATCTTATGTCTTCGCATATTCCGGATCATGGAAGCAATGAGTTCATTCTCAATAGCTTCGAATGCTGCTCCGATATCATATTCTGAATTTATCTTAGGCATCTAATCACCTGCCGTTTGCATATACCTTGAATCCCTGGCTTTTAAACTGTCTGGTCAATGTCTTGATCTGCGTGACGCTGGTACAATGATCACATCGGAGTTCCGCATAATTACCTTTTTCCACTGCATAGATTCCTTTCGGTACCTGCTCACTGGCCACCTTCAGAAGCCCCTGGTACTCCTCCCGGTTCATCCGGTATGTTTTTTTCGCTACTTTTACTTCCATCACTACCTCCAGTAAATCCGTTTATCCTGAATTCTCCTGCATCCGTTCTGATCTCCGGCTCCGGAATGCTCTGAATCCCCTGCTCTGCCTTGAGCCTTGCGATTTCTTCTCGTTTGCAATCATCGTCCAGACTGTCACCGTATAGTTCCTCCACACAGCGCTCAATGCTCATGATTCCGCTCTGCTTTGCCTTACCAACTGTTTCCACCTGAGATTCAAATGAAGGATTGGCATATTCTCCAAATGGGAGATTTACCTCTACACTTTCCACTGCCTCATTCTTCATCAGGTGATATGCGTTGATACACATGGATACTACCTGTGGCAATACTGTCTGAAGAGTTTCCACGATAATGTTTCTTGTGTACAGCGTTGTTTTTTCCTTTTCACGCTGCGCTTCTGCATTATCCAGTTTTTTTACATCAATCCCCAGTGTAGAAGGACTGATGATCCCCTGCAGGCAAAGGTCCAGTGCCGTACAGTAGGAAGCCTGATAGCTGTCATGAGGAATGCTCGGCTGGTCTGTACTGATTACGTTTTTCTGCCCTTCGCGCTGGTCTCCTTCTGCTGCAAAATATCTGTTATCGAACGGATTCGGTGTTATCGCAGCTCCTGTTTCCGGATCCCTCGGAACCAGACAGTCCGGAATATATGTTTTGGCTCTTCCTGCTCTCAGCGCATCCATCCACTGGCTCCATACTTCATCCAGCGCATCATAGTTGTCCACCTTTCCGTCAAAGATACTTCCGCCACGTCCTTCATATTTTGCCGACTTATAGAACATCATAGGCACCGCCAGCATAACGCTTTTATCGAAGGTCACATCTTCCAGTGAATTGGTTATCTGTAGTGTAGTCAGCGGAACCTGTCTGTTATCCAGATACAGTTCGTTCTTTACATACCCATATCCATATACCTCATTGAGCACATATGTCTTTCCTCCTCCGCTGTATGGTGTCTTAAATATCACTTCCCGGACCTTGTCCTTTTTCCGTATGATTTCGACACGATCCCCGGCATACCATTCTAAAATCGGATACTCACTGACTTCTGTATCAATGGACACTTTAAAAGCCCCGTCTCCGATATACAGTGCTTCTTTGATTGCATCCTCTACCTTATCGGCAAAGTTATTATTCTCAGGCTTTGCAATGTCTTTCCATATCTGTTTCTGCATTTCGTTCTCTGAGGAAAATTCAAATTCCCCCATATCTGGAAGGACTACTGCTGCCAGAGTTCTCACCGTAAGCTCCGGAACACCTGTGTGGATCTTGCGCATTTCCATCCCCGGTGTACTCTTGCTGGACCAGAATTTATATTTATCTGCATATTCCGCATTCTGCTCATAGAACTGCTCCAGTTCGTTGCTGTCACCACGATACCAGATGCGGTTTCGGATCGCATTCCCCTCGAAGTCCATCATCTCATTGATATTGAACACATAAGGATTCGCCGGAGAAACATTCAGCCAGCTCCGTATACCTCTTTTGATATTCTCATTTATCTTTTCCATCAGGTTCACCTCTGTTTATCCTCCTCGAATCCAATCATATTCCGGTATGGAATCCATCCGTACTGGTTTGCATTGATCGTATGGTCGTTCTTATCCTCCGGTACCGGGACATCCTCTTCCTCGTCCCATGAATAGCGTTCCAATTCTGAGATATGGTTTGTGCAATCCTCAACTACCAGATAGCAGTCCTGCTGGATCCATCCCAGCTGTAAATTGATACGATCCAGTATTGTTACCTTTTTGTAGGACTCAATGAAATTGTAAAGGCACCCATGCAGGCGCTTATACTTCCGAAGTTCTGTTATTGTCGCCGCATCCGCGCAGTCAACAAAGGATTCTTTTGCAAATCCCCATTCCGATCTGCATCTATCCAGAAAAGCTATAAACTTTACCGTTGTGTCAGATGGTGCCAACGGCACACTGAGATCAGCATTGCTATACACCATTTCAGCCAGTGTGATCAGCTTGCGGTCATCCGTAATGCCCTGGAAGATCATTGCAATGGTATCCGGAGATTTTGAGGAATATGATGTATCCAGTCCGGCCGTAAACTTCCTGAAACGGATCTTCCCATCTGCAATCTGTTTCTTCACCCATGCAGCAGTAACAACATGTTTCTTTCTGACAAAGTTGGAGAATACCAACCCTGTCGCTTTTCCGCGGAGACCCTGGATCTTATTTTTCCAGATCTTTGTTCCCTTCGGTGTGTTTTGCAGGATCATCTGCAGTTTATCCGGTGGAAGGCCTGCATTGTCTTTAAAAGAAAAGAACCAATGGATCCATCCGTCCTTTGGCTCTTCTTTCAGTTCCTCTATGATTTCCTGTGGTGTCTCATCCTTCCATTCCGGAAGAGGACGTGCACAGTTGATATATTCTTTGTACACCGGCAGTCCCGGATCGTCTGGGTTTAGTGTTGCCATCAGATAATCACATCTCATGGATGCTTCTCTGACAAAATCTATGTCTGCGGTATTTACTTCATCTATGTACAGACAGCCATATTGTCCACCCAGGGCCTTCTTCCACTTTCTCTTGTTACCGTAGCCCAGCACATAAATGACTTTATCTCCCCTGCCAGTATGCAGAATCAGATGTGGAATCTTATCGTCTTTGGTTCCACTGCCGTTATATTCCACCAGAATGCCAAAATTATCCAGTATACCAAGGTCTTTGTTGATGATGTTCTTCTCAGCAGTTCCGGTGTCATCCGCAGCAATGATGTGAAGCTTCTTGGGACTTTCCGCTACTTTAAGCATAAACTTGAAGATTCCTACCGTTGTTTTACCTGCCGCCGTGGTTCCTTCCAGAAATTCCACCGGAGCATCACATTTCAGGAATGCTTTGTATTTCTCTGACAACAGGAGCTTACTTGCGCTCATTACCCATCACCACGCATCTGTCTGATCAGGTCATCCAGTTTACTCTGTTCGGACTTGAGTTCTCCGGAGATCTGGACATCCTGTTTATCTCTCCATTTATCTGGTTTTCGGTTCTTCAACCAGAATATCTGGGCTGTGGTATCCGGCTCTACTTCTTTTACTTTTCGTTCCACAAGCATTTCTTTTGTTTTGGGAAACTTCTCTCTTACAAGCATCAGCTCATCATCTGTTGCCTCCGGATGCTCCAGTTTGTAGCGATTCATATATTCAAATAGCTTTTGACTATATTCTTCCTGCTCCATCGGAACGCTTACATATTTGTCTTCTGTATACCGATATCCCAGTGCCCTTTTCAAGAGCGCATTTTCTACTTGCAGGTCCACAACTTCCTTTCCCCTTTTTAGGGTGTCCGAAATGTCCGGATACAATTTTTTCCATTCATTTAATGTAGACCTGGAGATTCCCATATTACCAGCGATCTGCTCTTCTGTTAGTCCATCCCTTGTCCATCCTTCCAGCTTTAGTAAGCCTTCCGGTGTCAGCCAATATTTATATTTGCCCTTTGCCATCTGCTCACCATCTCTCTAAAGTTGCACCGGTGCAACTCCACGAAAAAAGGCAACGCAGCTATCTGCATTGCCCTGTCACTAATTTATCACGATACTATATTATCACATTTGACATGCGAAATCATGCCATCTTTTACTTTAACTCCCCAATATACCTTCCAATCTGTTCTATAGTCTTAAAAACTATCCTCTTCATTTGTCTCTCACTGTACGAGGCACCACCGATTTTTAGGTAGGGAATCGGTGCTCTGAGACCTTTACTCCAGTACCTGATCCGGATTACCTTCTGTTCTTCTGGTCGAAGAGAATTATATACAAATTCCACTGCCTCAATCTCTTTCTTGATCCGTTCATGGTATACGGATGTCATCTTCAGGGCTTTTGCCTCTGTGACAGACTGTGCCTTGTCTCTTTCCTTGGCAGGATCCGACGGACGACTGCTGCCTCCCGCCGGTGATGCCATAATGTCCGATATGTACTCCTCATATTCTTTCTTTCGTTGGGGATACCTTAATAATATAGTTTCGATAATCCTCCAGCTTGCTCTGTTAATTCTTTGCATCGATGCTTTCTCCTTTCTGTTGCACCGGTGCAACTTCCGGTGCTGTTACTATGCTACTCTGTTATACTTGTGCTGCATCTCTTCGATGTCATCTATCAGGTAATACTGGACCGTCATGTCAGGCTTTGCATGACCCAGCAATTTACTCACCAGCAATACATCACCCGTCTTGCGGTATAATACGCTTGCAAATGTCTTGCGGTACACATGCACGGTTGCTGTTATCCTGGTTACTCCTCCCCGGACAGCCATTTCTTTAGCCAGCTTTTCGATGCCATACTCTTTCATTCTGTTATGCGGTGCCCGATCTGCCAAAAACAGCGGATCTGTCCCAGGCCTGTCCCCGATATAATTTCTTAATGCCATCACCGCTACTGGCGTAAGCATTCCGGTGCGGTAGGTATCCGTTTTTTCTGCGTAAATTGATACCTGCTTATTTGTCAGATCAATATCTGACACATTGAGGTAAGAGATTTCACCTACACGCATGCCGGTACAAATCATCAATTCAAACAATGCCTTTTCCTTTGGCGTTTGCAGCGCATAGCGGATAGTTTCAACTTCCTCATCTGTCAATCGTACCTTCTTTTTCTTGATCTGCTTGACCTTGTCTACTCCATCAACAATATTATTTTGGATATGTCGCTTCTTAAATGCCCAGCTGAAGAACGTGCAGAGATACCGGTATATTGTGGATTTATAATTGTGGCTGATGTGATCACGATAGGACCTTATAGCAAGATAATCTGTGATATCCTGCGCTGTCACATATTTATAATTTTTATTCACAAAGTCAAAGAATTTCTTTATGATTCCAATATAACTCCTGATAGTTCCGGCATGGAGTCCTGCTGCCACGCTGTCTACACAATACCTTTGCATTAACCACTCATTGTCATGCTCCATAGTCATAGGCAGCTGTTTGATCTCTGCCAGCTCAAAATCCTGCAACTTTACATAAAGCGTAATCTTCATCCGGTCGATCTGTTCCCTGGTCATGCTGTCACGTAATTCATAAGCTACGTCGTTGATTAAATCATTTTTAGTCATATGCGCACCTCATTTTCTCGTTGCCTAAGAAACATCCGTGTGATATGATGATCTTAAGCAGTTGAGCGGTACAGTCTACTTTGGTCGGTGGTTGTACCGCTATTATTATGTGATTGTTTGCAGTCCTTCTGCAGCTGGAATTTCAAACGGTGTATTATGTACTTATTACACTTTTACAAAATTTTCTTTTCTATCACTCCTTTCATCTTCCTAGAAAATCCCGGGAATGCCGCACAGATATGTACGACACTCCCAGATCTACCGTAGTACATACTGTACTACATTCCGAAATACTTCCGAAACCAGAAACAGTCATTCCAGTTATGTAGCCTCTCGCAAACAGGATCATTAGTATCAGCGTAATTTTTCACTGTTACTCCCTCAGCACATTCAGATTCATAGTAATCCGCTTCGCGCTCGTAGCTGTCCAGGTCTACATTACTCTCGTCGTAATTCGGATCCAGATCGTAATCATCATAATTGTTGTGTCTTCTCATTTGCATTTCCTCCCATAGGTTTTCATATTTTTGCAAGACGTATTTGTCTTACATATGGATATGTCAAAAAAAACCGTAAAGAAAAGCATTTTTTGAGAAATATTTTTATTTTTTCAATTTTTTCGTATTTTTCTTACATAAATATTGTTTAAGCTATATTTCAAAATCCATGCATAAATACTTGCCATTGTCCATCTTCCAATAATACTGTCCTATGTACCAGTCCTCGCCCAAAATTGACTGCTTACAATATTCCCCCTCTTCAATCTGTTCTTCTCCTTTCGGTTCATCAACCACATAAGCGTTTTTTATATCGCATCCATAAGCATCTACATTCTCCTGGAACCAACCAGCTATCTCTTCATCAAGCTGATTTCTCTGTTCTATTTTTTCTCTTATTTCTCTTGGAATTATCATGTTTCTCCTTTCTACTGTAAATTTCAGTTTACTGATCCTTATCTCTTGCTATTGCTTCCCGAATCCTGTCTACAAACAGAGCGCAGGCTTCATCTACCGATGCAATATTATGTCTGCATAATCATCACCAAGATGCTTGACAGAATATCTTTGCTGTTATTCTCAAATCGGATTTCGTTTTTATTCTTTGATGTTGAAAAATAATTATCTTTTTCAATCTGTGGTGCTCCTAGTTTTACAAGCAGTTCATTCAGTCCAGTATCTTGCTGATCATTTTTATACATTTCGATATCGAATCCCACTCCTTTCGCTAGACTTTCGTTGATTGTTAGTTTACATGCGTTTTTTTCTCTCACCACCCTGTTCAGGTCTTCTACAATATCTTCATAACTTCTATGCTTTACTTCCTCTTCCTGTATATCAAGATAGTGACTCGCCAAAAGAGAATATTTATCCTCTTTTATTTTTTCAATGCTTACTGGTTTGCAAAAATCTGGAATACTTTTTCTTTTCCCGATTGCATCCATCACATCTTCCATTATTTTTTCCGGAATAATCTTTATTTTTTTCTGATAGATCCTGTTAGTATGAGAGTTTCCACCATATTGCCCTTTTTGATCTCTGATTTCCTCTACATATCTATTCCTAATGTCTATCATTTCCGTGGTTGCATGTCCTTTGTTTTTGTCCAGAACAACAATACAGGTTCCCACCCCAGTGGACTCAAACATGTTGTCCGGGCAGACAATCACCGCTTCTACCAGATTTTCCTCTACTAACCATTCTCTTATTGCCTTTTCCTCCTTTTGATTGCTGCTCATTATAGAAGCCGGCAGAAGGAAAACACACCTGTCATGTTTTTCCAGCCCTGTTAGTACAAATGCATAATTCGCATTATTTGCTGGTGGCACTACATAACATTTAGCAAATCGTGGTTGTATCTGTGCGAATGGCGGTATTTCCCATTTCATGTTATACGGTGGATTTGATATTAAGGTTTTCTTCATTTTCATATTTCCGTAAATCTCCCGAATTTTTCTCCTCTTGCGATTTTGTATGTGTGAAATACTTCCTGTTTCAATACATCTGAATGATATACTTTACATTCAATATTTCTAACTGCCATATTGAACAGTAGAAATGGCATTACCTTGCTGTCATATTCATATAATTCAAATTTTTGGTTCTTGTCCATATTCCATTTTTGAATTGTCAATGCCCCTGATCCAGCGCACATATCTGTAACTATATCTGATTTTCCTGCAAGTTTTCCCATAAACACAGCTAAGCTCTTAGGTGTATAATCCTGCATTTTTTCCGTTCTATCTGCATGGTAATACTGAAAAATCATTTGTAACCAGTCGATGCTCAAATCTTTTACATTCTCACAAAATTTTTCATACACTGTCTCATCATTATTTTGAACTGCAGCCAGCAATTTCTCTGGCAGATCTTCGGTTGTCTTCGCATCAAATAATCTCAGTACTTTATTTGTAAGTTCCTGTAATTCCATCCCTGCTGCCTCCTTTACCATCCGATGATACAGTAACCCTGCATCAGTCCATATTCCGGTACATCCCGGAGCACATACCGGATCCGGCGCACCTCTGTCCTGCCAGTATATTCTCCATTCTCCCATTCCATTAGTATCAGGACATCTCCCGGCTGTATATTGTCTTCATCCTTACGAAGCTCAAAGTTTTTTCTCTCATCCCTCACTGCCTGGAAGTATTTCGGCAGGATTTTCTTCTCCACTGTCTTCATTCTTCTTTTTCCTCTTCTTTCGGTAGTTTTCCGGATCATAATCTGGGTTAAAAGAGCTGCGTGTCATGGATATGCTCTCTTTCCGCTGATCCTTGGCATATGATCTACGCATGGTCTCTATTTCCGGATCCTGGTTCTCCAATCCCATTGTCAGAAGATCTCCGTAAGAAAAGCCCCGGCGGAATCCGGTCTTTTTATCCCTGGTCAGCACGTTCCGTGGGTAAACTCCTATGACTTCGTATTCGCAGTATTTGCTCGTGCGGCCGATACGGTCCTCGTCATTTATTTTGATCTTTATGATATCTCCTATATGTACATGCTGGACCGTAGGTGCCGGATCCAGAAGAAGGGTTCCATCCCAGTCTTTATACTCCTGCATATTTCTCCTTTCCGGACGACTGCTGCCTCTTGGATTTTCAGCTGTCGTCCCGTGACTATGTTTATGGTTGTTCGTGAGTACACTCCAAAAGGCTTATTTAATTAACTCAAATACCAATATTACATTTCAGCTTCCGCTCACCCCGTCATGATGCTGCCTGCCGTCTGCGTAAGCGGATCCACGGGCGGCTCCATGACCACCCCGACTTCCGCGAGTAATGCACGGGACCATTCCCGGACGGTGGTCTTGTCCTCTTGGTATTGCAGCAACAGCTCATTCATGTATTCTTCCACTCTGGTGAGCCGATCTTTACCAAATCCGTACTCATCCATCAAGGCTGTGAATAAGAACAGCATATACCTCGTTGCCTGCTCATTGATGGTATTCTGCGGTGCAATCTGCTTGCTATCTAGCCAGTACTGATAGGATCCCTTCCGGGCGGTGATATCATCGACCGTATATGCCTTATACTCTATGGTCCAGTCGGCTTTGTCATACAATCGCTTGCTGATCTCCTTAAGGTCTATCTTGCCGTCCGCCCAGTCCGCTTCCATCTCATTTACCTTGTTTGCAATTCTGGAGATTCTCTGCCCCTTGAATCCTTCCTTTCGCATGATCACATACGACAGCATGATTCCCATTGCTGTCCACGGTGTCCGGTCAGCCATACGGCTTTCCCTGGCGATCCGCTTGCACTGCTCTTTAATCTCTGCCGGTGTCAAATGTCTCTTCTTTCCCATACTATGTATACCTCCTATGCAAACCGGAGCTGTCCGGTCTGTTCTGCCTTAATCATCATGTTCGGTGTACGCTCTGCCACGCACAGTTCCGGTAAATTTGCTCTGACCAATGCCGCTGGTATAGGCGGACAAACAGCGTTACCGCATCTGCGCACCTGTTCGCTTCTTGGATAGGTCTTGCCGGTGTAATCATGATCTATGATGTAATCTTCCGGAAATCCCTGGCATCCGTACAGTTCTTTGGGTTCCAGCATCCTCAATCCGATGTCAACGATCTGATAATCTACACCCTCAATAGTCACAAGTCCAAATCTATCTCTGGATGTCACTGTATCAAGAGGTTCCTCAATGTCCTGTCCGGTTCCCTGCCCATAATATTTAATCAAAAATGCTCTGACTTCACCGAAGTGACCATCCCCAGCGGTGATTGTTGGTATAGGATCTCGTAAATCCCGCCCATCACAATGATTATTCATCTGAATAAGATTTGCTGTAACTACACTGTTATGATCCCACGCTGTTACCGTTGGCAACGGCTTTTCCACACTGTCTCCTGCACCTTTGTAACCACCGTCATAATATTTGTGCAAGAATGATGTAACCAGACCGTACCGGTTGGATCCGTCTACCGTCATAATTGGTTCTTTAATTGTCTGCCCCCGGACTTCTCCCTGCGCTGTCTCAGAATGGTACTGGATCAATGTGGGACTGATTAAGCAATGCTCATTTTTGCTCACAATCGTAGTCAGAGGATCCCTTACATCCTTACTTCTGTCCGCCGTGAATCCGGTCTGACCGATCTGTACCATATACGGTTCTACGATTCCATACCCGTGCTTTCCGGTAATGGTCGGCATCGGCTCCCGGATGTCGTTCGGCCTACGCTCACCGCCATGATTGCACTGGATAATAAAAGGTTCCGGATTTTCCAGTACGAATTTTTTCAATCCTCTGGCAATACGCTCCATAGTCTTGGGAGCCAGCGGACGTACCGCCCGGATCCCGTACTTTTCCTTGATTTCTTCTGATGTGTCAAAAATGCTCGGACAAGGAAGAGAAAAATCAAGTTGTGTATATGCTCCAACATACGGTTTGAGAAGTCCTGCTTTTACCTCTTCGCTGTCCGCAGGTGCGTGTGTCGGTTCCGGCCACACAATCGGCTTTCCGTCACATCTGGCAATGAGGAAAAATCTTTTTCTCATGGTCGGTGCTCCGTAATCAGCAGCTACCAACTCACGGAACTGTACATCATATCCCAAATCTGTAAGCTGTTGTACAAACTTCTCAAAAGTCTTGCCCTGTTTTGCCTTAATAGGATGATGTCCTCTGTTGAGTGGTCCCCAGGTTTTAAATTCTTCCACGTTCTCCAACATGATTACCCTCGGTCGTACAAGTCCAGCCCAACGACAAGCCACCCATGCAAGACCACGGATAAACTTGTCTTTCGGCTTACCGCCTTTGGCTTTGGAAAAGTGTTTGCAGTCCGGAGAGAACCAGGCAAGTCCTACCGGATGCCCGTTACATGCCTTAACCGGATCGACCTGCCAAACATCCTCACAGTAATGTTTCGTATTGGGATGATTAGCCTTGTGCATCCAAATAGCTTTTGGATCATGGTTGATTGCAATATCCACGCTATAGCCGGTTGCAAGTTCTATCCCGGTGGAAGCCCCACCGCCCCCGGCAAAGTTATCTACTATCAATTCTCCGTTTATCATTCTATCTTCCAGGAACCCGATATATCGTTACCCCAGCTGGAGGTTCGGCTCCTTTCTTGATTAAAAATTGAATTTCCATGCAGAAATATCTTTTGTAGCTACAAATCTGACATAATAATGGTATAAAATTTCAAAAACACTTATATCAAAGGAGACATGCCTATGTTTAAAATACTTAAAACACAATTTTTAACCATTTCTTTGGTTATTCTTTTCATTACACTTAAAATAGTTTCAACAATTCTTCCTGATGAATTTGCATTCTGTTTTTGTTCCGCAGTATTTATGCAATACACTGAGCTATGGTTCCGAATCTACGAATTATCCGAACAGTTCCATCTAGTATGGCCTTGGCAGCGTTAAGCTGCCATGCGCTTATTCTCTAAGAAAATCATCTATGCTCATTTGCCCTTCAACATTGGCAGCAGCTTCTTTGTCCTGGTTCATCCGCATCCGCTTATACTCGTTATACTTTTTCCGGTATTCATAGCTTTTCCCAAATATATTCCACGCTGCTTTTACAACATTTGGCTCATATGGTCGTATTAGTTCCAGATCATCTATAGCCTTGTATGATATGGGACATCCGCAGCATCCAGTACGAGTAAGTCCGTACACTTCATAAGCATCAGAGTACCGTATTCCGTAATAATCTTTATACCAAGCCTTGTCCCTATCAGACACATAATAAAGTGGTCTCAATCGATACTGTCCGGAACTCATCTCCGTAAAACACAGCGCTGTGTTATCTTTCCTTGGAACAGATCTCATTCCACCCTCATCCCTACGCTCTCCTGTGATTATCATTTCATAATCTTTCTGAACATTATGTGCTACATTTTTCTTACAATATATACAGCAGTCCGCACTTATCGAAAAATCTGGTGGATATTCCGTTATGAAGTCCTTCATGTACTTGGATGAGTTAATTACGAGCTGTATATTGGGGCGCGGCTCTCCTTCAGAATTGCAGCAGCACAAGAAATTTATAACGCTTTCACAATTCGGATACCTTTCTTTCAGTTCCTTCCTTTTTACGCTCTTGTCTTCAGCCTGTTCATATTCATCTGCTATCGATAGCGGAATACCTTTTTTCTGCCATTCCGACAATCCTGATGACATAATTTTCGATACAAACGGTACTCCATACGTTCTTACCGCTTGGACGATTCCAACTTTAGGACGGCACTCTTCTATTTCTACACCATATTTTCCAGCCGTAAATTGTACGTGATCTTTCGTTGCCTTCATTTCCAAACCGGTATTAAAGAATACATACTTGACAGGCGGCAATTCGAAAATTCTTCTGGTTCTCTCTATTACATCAATCATGATGTCACTATCAGATCCTCCGGAATATGAGCATATCGCATTGGGATGCTCACGCAATCTTTTTGCAATTATGCTCTCGATTGCCTGAAATTTTTTCGGTGGTTCAAAATCTGCATAATCAGGTCTATCGGTATAAACCCTGCTTCTAAATTCTTCTTTCATTTTGCTTTGGAGTAAAAGCTCTTTATCACTTGCCAACAAACCTCTTACCCCTCTTTCTCCTTTCCGGACGACTGCTGCCTCTTGGAGGATATTTCAGCGGCCGCCCCATTGTATGTTTATGGTTAATTGTGAGTACACTCCAATAGGCTTATTTAATCTGCTCCAATGCCTTCTTGATGGCGGTATAGTAATTGTTCATACCGCTAATTAATATATCCGACTGGGTCTTTCCCATCTTTTCGGAGCAATAGTCTAATTTCTTTTTTTCCTCCGGCGTCATGCGGATTGTGATGCGCTCCGTTTTACATTTCATTTTTGCTCCTTTTGTACATACATTTTTGTATGTACACTATCTCCATTTGCTGTAAACCAAGGCATCCTCCGACCAATCCGGGTAATGATCCTGCAGGTAGCACTTAAACATCTGCAACATCTCTTCCCTATATCCCTTATTGCCATTGTCCAGCATCATATGATGGCTGATACATCCTAGTGCTCCATTCTGCGGTATTCCCAGTCCACCATGCGACCGCGGAATATAATGCATAATGCTCAACGTACCCTGACCCGTCCATTCCACCTCTTCCATCCGGTACTCCATCTGGCAAAAGATACATTGGTTCTGGTCACGCTCCTTGATGCTTTGACGGGAGGTCGTATTAAACTCCCTCGCTCTCGCCTGTTTTGATTTCTTTGTCATTCCTGCTGCCTCCCTCACTGAGTTCTTCCCGGTTACACCGGTGCAACTTCCGATTTTTCTCGGTAGTTCAACCGTACACACATTGTGTACGGTTCGCTTTTCTCGGTAGTTCAACTAGGGTACTTTTTGTACCCCGTTTCCCGCTTTTCTGTCAAATTGTTATATTTTTCATGTTTTGTTGACATCAACAAAATCGTCTCTAACATGAGTGCTCTACTCATGCTGTCAATTTTTCGGTACTTCTGTGAAAATGTCTTTTAATGCCCTCTTCAATGGCATGTTAAAGCGCATCCATTCGGCATATTCGTGTTTCTCGCCTTCCGCCAGCAGGATATGTCCGCCATCCTCTACGTCCTGCAGGAGCATTTCCCACAGGACAGCGTTTTTCACCGGATTGCCTTTGGCACTCTTCCATCCGTTTCTCTGCCACTTCTCCGGCCAGTGCTGTGTGATGGCTGACGCCACGTAGCTGCACTCTGTATGGATCACTACGGTGCAGGCATAATGGAGACGCTGCAGGGCATCACGGATGGCACGCAGGACTGACTCGCTCTCCGTGGTATTGTCATACTCTACGATCTGCGGAGCTGCTTCATAGTCACTGCCGTTCTTGCGCTTTGTCCTCATGATGTACATTGCCCGGCCGGAGCCCTTTGCGGATCCCCGGAGAGTCGTGCCTATAAAGATATCCACTACTTTCAATTCATTTTCCAAAATCAACACCTCCTTCTCCCCGGCGGTCTCTTCCGCTCGGTGCACTTCAGTCTGATCAATGTGTAACTCCGGTATAAAAACCCGGTAACCGGATTGATGCCCTCATGGATCCTGGCTATGTAGTATCCCTTGGGCGGCTTGACCTCCGGCTTCCACCGGACCAGCTTGTCCTCTTTGGGCTCCGGCAGGGGCATATTACGGCTGGTATTGTATGATGACTCCGCTATCCTCGGCTTGCCCGGTGTGCCGTCTGCCCTGGTCTCCGCTGTGTGCTCATCCTTGGTCAGGTAATTCGCCAGCTGTTCCATGTCATCTCCGGTAAACTTGCTGTGACGGATCTCTGCCACGTAGGTGCCACCCTTTGTCCATGCCTTGGTCACGATAGCAGCCGCATCACCATCCGGTGTCTGCTTGATCACAAGGTGGATATGCCAGGCTCCCTTGGTTCCACGCTCAATGTTGCGGATCCAGTAGAGCGGTGCTCCTCTTACCCGGTAGATCTTCCGGATCTTACTCATTGCCTTCTGAAAGTCCTTCAGCGCTTCCGCCATATCAGGAGGTCTATTCTCCATCGCATAGGTCCATGTGATAAACAGGTCTCCCTGGTCAAAGTACTGGATCAGCCTCCACCGACACAGCCTTGCCTTATTCCTCCGGTTGATCAACCGCACCTGTTCCTTCGTCGGCTTCTCCTTCTTCTGTCTGGTCTTACCCTTCCCCCCATAATTCCCATCATGGTACTCTTCTACATCCAGCACATCCCCATGCCTTAGCCTTATTTTCTTTCTCTTAACCATGTCTCTGTATCCTAACTTTAATATCTTTATCAAGTGCGCAGGGGCTTTGAAAAGCCCCATTTTTCTTGACTTTTTTGGCTTACAGAGTTACAATAATCTTGTCTATATAAGTAGCTCTGTGAGCTCGCCGGCATCGCCAAATGCCGGCTTTTTTATTGCGCGAAATATGCCGGGTTCTGATCGGTCGGCATGTAATAACCGTCTGCCGCCGGTCTGGCACCGTAGTAGCCTGCCTCGCCCGGGATCCGGTAGACCATGCACTCAAAGCCCAGGTTGTTCTTGATCAGGCATTCCCGCATAACCTTTGCTATGGAGCGGTCATCAAAGGCACCCTGCTCCTTTTCGTCTCTTTCCTCGTTGTAACGTCCGAATAACTGTTCCCGGATCTCCTGCGGTGCTTCCAGAAATACCGTGACCGCGCTTGCCTTGTCATACAGATACTTCGCTTGAAACCAGTCCTTCCGGATTACCGCCTTCGTAAATTCGTCTCCCATCTTCAACAGCTTGTCCATGTAGTACTGTTCTGTTTTCACCTGCTCTGCCTCCCTTCAGTTCTTCCAACTTTTGCTCCAGTTCCCGGATTCTTTCCTGCTTTTTCCGTAATTTTTCCAGCTGATCCTCGCAAAAAAGGCAAAAAATAAAAAGCATAGCCGCCAGGCCCATGACTATGGCGATCTGCTCTCTTACTTCTGTTGTCCCAAAAACATCCCTCAAAACCCACGCTCCGAGGAGTGATATCGCAATATTTTTATACATCCGTAGCCCCTCCGTATATCTGATCTCTCAGTCTATGTATCTGGATTATCCTTTCATTGCAAAGGTCCTCCATTACTTCCAGCGTGCTCAGCAATGAATGCTCCTGCTTGTCATTCGTTGTAATGATCTGTAAACCTTCAAAGTTATAATATTTCGCCTCCGGCACTGACTGCTTCACTTCATCATAGACATACCCTGCCAGTTGCGAATTGCTGGCTTCCCAGTATTTGTGACCGTCTTTGTTTTTCACAACTTCCTTGGCATAATACTTAATCATTTCCATGTTTATCCCTTTCCGATCACGCTCTCTGCGTGGTGCCCGGAATCTACCCGGACACCGAAAGAGGTTCGTGCCGCCATAGCAGGTACGGCACATCTACGGGGGGACGTGGTGCATGACACCACGCACAAAGCGTGATCTATAATATGATGCTTGTCCCCATGCCCTCTACGTGGTGCCCAGCCAGGGGAGGACTGGACACACACGCTAATTGTGTAAAAGGGGAGTGTGGTGTTGGGAATACACCACGTACAGGGCACGGATACTTGTGGTTACGCTGATTCTTCTTTTTTCTTGACTGCATATCCCAGGGTCTTCAGACTCTGTTCATTCAGCCGTAAGGCAATCTCTGCCTTTTTCATGGGATCCATGTCATCCAATGACAATACCTGATCCCCGATGTGGATTAAATTTACAATCCGCATATGTACCTCCTGACTGCTTTTCTACAGCTTATGGTGCTATGGTTGTCTAAGTTGCATTCTCCAACTCAAAGATTGCCCACCGCAGCGCTGCCTTGGTGTTCTCATCAATGTCATTACGCTCTAAGAGAGCATATAATCTATCGATTCTCTCCATTCCTGCTGCCTCCTTCCTTTATTATTGCTAGTCTGAATCTCCAATCTATTTGTTCTCTTGTCCATTCTGCCTTCTCCGTGATGTAATTCTCCTATATCATTTTCAGGAGGTATTAACATACGTAATCCTTTAGAATCCCTCATAAAACGCCTGGGCTCTATGTATTCCATTGAACGGGACAACGGCTCTGTTGACCCAGTGAAGGGCTTGATCAACCAAGAACAATCTACCGGCAAACGATACATAGGTTTTCTTCCCGGTACTGATATCCAAGTTGATGATTGGCTCACAAATCCAAGTGGTGATCGTTTCTATGTTATTGACAAAGAAACTGCAACATTTCAAGGCAAACCACACGAATTACGCTGTTTTATAGAAACAGAAGCTGAACACCAAAAAAAGGCACTTACCACCGGACCTATTTTTAATATTGGCTCTGCAACCGGATCTATCATTGGCACTCAGGTTCATGCTTCCTTAAACTATTCCGATTCCATTAATCAAATGAAGGAGCAGGTGCAATCTTCCAGTTCACCTGATAAAGATGATTTACAGCAGCTTCTTTCATTGTTAGAAATGCTTGTTAATGATCGGATTCCTGCTCAAAAAGGAATGTTCTCAAAATTTTCTGATGTCATGGAAAGAAACTCCTGGATCACAAGTGCAATATCCTCTACATTATTAGGTTGGCTGATGTCTCAAATACATTGACATTTCCCTTTATAGTTACAGAAAGCTCTGTGGAACCGTCTGCGGAGCTTTTTAAACTATAATCCGATACTTCTATCATTTCTTTTCCTACTTGTAAAAAATTCCTGCTCTCTTCTTTGTGGATTACTATTTCCACTCCTGCTGCCTCCTTTACTGATCGCCACTGCCATCTTCCGATTCTTTTTCAAAAAGATATCGCAGTGTAAGCTTTGGAAAAAAACTTCGCTGAATTGTTATTGCTTCATCAATGGTAAAAGAACTATCCCCATTGATTTTATTTGCAGCACTGTTTCTATGAATTCCCAGTAATTTAGCTATAGCTTCAATGGTAATTCCGTTTTTTGCCATTTCTCCTTTTAAGTTGATGCACGGCATTTTTCTCACCTCCGTTTATGCATTTGCATAACTTATGCTCGTAGTATATATTCGTTTGCGTATCTTGTCAATAGTTTTTTATGCTTTTGCATATATTTTTGTTTACTTTTTATTCATTATGTGATACATTCAGCATATAGCAACGGAGGATATGATTATGGGAATTGGAAGTAAATTATCACAACTACTGGACGCAAACGGTACTAATGCCAATGAGCTTGCCAATAAAATAGGTGTATCACCTCAAACCATTTACTCTATGATTAAGCGTGATAGTAAAAAGGCTGATATTGATGTTCTTTTAAAGATTGCAGATTCATTTGGAGTTAATGCTGAATACTTTGTTGATGATGAAGATGCTCCTCATACTATTGCCGCCCATTTTGATGGCTCTGAGTATACAGAAGAGGAACTTGAAAAAATCAAAGAGTATGCTGCCTTTATCAAAGCTAACCGGAAATAATTCATTGTGTGAACAGGGGTGTTTTATTTGACAGATTATGAAATGCTTTTAGATTCCGCAGATAGTCAAGATGTGACTGTTGATGAAACTTCACATTTCTGTGGAACGCAAATTAAGGGATTGTATTTAGATAACCACATTGCTCTTAGCAAAGATTTACGCTCTGATACTCAGAAACGCTGCATTTTAGCAGAAGAGCTGGGACACTATCACACTACCGTTGGAGACATTATCGATCAGTCCTCCGATTCAAACCGCAAGCAGGAGCTCCGGGCGCGTCTCTGGAGTTACAACAAACTGATCGGATTACACGGCATCATCTCCTGCCATAAAGCACACTATACTACCTCTTATGAGATGGCTGATTACCTGGGTGTCACAGAGGAGTTTCTGCAGGAAGCTCTGCAGTGTTATCGGAGCAAATACGGTATCTGCGTGCAATATGATAATTATGTTATCTACTTCGACCCGATAGTGGTGTTGGAGCTGATATAAATACTAATATGAAAAGGGGAAATTTATATGGGATTCACTAAAATCTTTAACAGTATCCGTTCTTCGACTATGTTACCCTCGGATATCGAAAACGTCTCGTTGAAACGCATTATTCCTAAAATTAATGAGTGGAATATTGATACTGTGCTTATTACTGCAAATCGAAATTGTACTGCCTGTAAACAATATAATCAACAGGTGTTTTCTCTTTATGGGAAGAATAAAAATTATCCAAAGTTACCCGATATACTATATCAACGTTCTTGCCCTGTCTGTGGTAAAATCTTTGGTGCTACAATATACGGCTTATAATATTTATGATCTTCATTTTAAAAAATTGCACCGGTGCAATTTACTATGATATTGATATACACATAGTTTTACACATGGTTATCCACAGATTTATACACATTTTGTGTAATATGTATTGACAAATCAATCCTGAACATATAATATAAATGTGTAGCTAAGGTTACACGTTAATAATGCTTCAGGTTGTACGTCTCTCAATATATGAGAATGACCGAACCCTGGAGCTTTTTATTTTATACGGAGGATAATATATGAAAACTGCTATACTTGTAGATGGTGGATTCTATCGCAGGCGGGCTCAAATTGTTCTAGGCGATATTCCTGCCAAGGATCGTGCTATTGAATTGGCAAATTATTGCAAACGCCACCTGAACTCTCATGGCGAACATAATAACGATCTGTATCGTATATTTTACTATGACTGTCCTCCTGCTTCGAAAAGACTTTTCCACCCCTTTCTTCAGAAACAGGTGGATCTGTCCAAAACTGACCTGTATATCTGGATGAATGAATTCCTCACTGAGCTGAAGAAAAAGAGAAAGTTTGCCATCCGCTTAGGAAAACTCGCCGAAGAACAGGCTCATTACACTATCCGTCCTGATGTTGTCAAAAAGCTCTGCCGCGGATCCATTTCTTTTTCGGATCTGCAAGAGTCTGATTTTTGCATTGAGATAGATCAAAAAGGTGTTGATATGAAAATCGGTTTGGATATTGCATCTATGGCATATAAGCATCAAGTTGATCAGATCATCCTGATTTCCGGAGATAGTGACTTTGTATCTGCTGCAAAACTTGCCCGTCGGGAAGGTATTGATTTTATACTCGATCCGCTGGGTGCACCTATTAAGCCAGATCTGTTTGAACATATAGATGGACTGCGTACCTGCGATAAACGGTTCACGCCAACCAATAAGTAAAAAAATCAGCCCCAGTGCGCCAACACCGGAGCTGATCCGATTACCGGGTAAACCGATAAATCACCTTGAACAAGTGCATTTTATCATTTTCCCGGACGGATTGCAATGCAAACATATGTCCGGGCATTTTTATGCCCATTTTTCCGTACATTTACTTAGGAGGAATGTGCAATGTCTAAGAAAGTGATGCGAAAATCTCCGGAAGTCACGGAGCAGATCCGCACCGGTGCCGCTTATATTCGTGTCAGCACGGATGATCAACTGGAGTATTCTCCGGAGTCCCAGCTGGAAGAGATCAAACGGTACTGTCTGCAGCATAACATCTTGTTGCCGTCTGAATTTATCTTCGTGGAAGAGGAAGGACGCTCCGGCCGTAAATCCAGTAACCGTTATGCCTTCCAGAATATGATTGCAATGGCGAAGACCAAGCCGAAGCCCTTCGATGTCATTGTACTGTGGAAATTCAGCCGTTTCGCAAGAAATCAGGATGAGAGCACCTTCTATAAGTCCATGCTCCGGAAGAAACTGGGAATTGATGTGGTGTCTGTCAGCGAACCCCTGATTGACGGTATGTACGGTCGACTCATCGAAATGATCATAGAGTGGCAGGATGAATTCTATTCCGTGAATCTATCCGGGGAAGTGCGTCGTTCTATGCTCTCCCGGGCCCGGAAGGGACTCTATAACGGTAAGATGCCTCTGGGCTACACCAAACCCCCGAATGAGAATCCTGTTATAGAGGAGCAGGAGGCGGCCATAGTCCGGAAAATTTTCGACATGTACGCTTCAGGATCTGACATCAACTATATCACCAGAGGGCTGAATGATCACGGTTATAAGACCAAGACCGGGAAGAAGTTTGACCAGGAAGGTGTCATATATATTCTGGAGAATCCTTTCTATATTGGCAAGGTACGCTACAACATGAGAGAATCCAGTGCCACCAGTACCCTCCGTGATCCGGACGAATGGATTATAGCAGACAGCTTTCACGAACCTATTATTGATATGGAGACCTGGAATATCGTTCAAGAGCGCCGGGAACGCAGTAAGAAGCTGGCTGGCCGCTATGAGCATCCGGTCTCTCACGCCAAGCACTGGCTGTCCGGTCTGGTCAAATGCCCGGTCTGCGGTAAGTCATTGTCACACAAGGAAGGCTATCCCCGCAAGTCCACGAACGGGACCACGTACCTATCTGGGGAAGGCTTCCAGTGTCTGGGATACATGAAGGGGCTCCATAGTGGCTCACAGTTCATCTCAGCGAAGAAACTGACCGACTCTGTGATTACGTCCCTTAGAGACGTATTGGAGAGCACCACAGACGTATCCTTTGAACTTGTCCGGACCTATGAACCAACCATAGAACTGGATTGCCAGCGTTACCAGCGCGAGCTGGCTTCTCTGGATCGGAAACTGGAGCGTATCCGGGAAGCTTACATGAATGAAATTGATACTCTGGAAGATTACAAGCGAAATAAAGAAATGATTGAAAAGCGCCGTGCCGATCTGGAAGCTTTGTTGGCTGACATGACGACTGCTGCCTCCGGCCCTGAGAATTACAAAGAGCAGTTCTTGAACCGGGTACAGTCTGTCCTGGATATCATAGAAAGTGATGCTCCAAATGACCTGAAAGCGGAGGCTCTCCGGGGCATTGTGCGTAAGATTGTGTTCTACAAGGATACAAATACCCTTGAATTTCACTATTACCTCATGGTAGAATGAATCCTATAACCCGCATAAACACTGGGGTTATAGAATAGTAGCTGTATTTCCGGTCATCCCCCACCATGCCCCGCATCCAATACAATCAATGACATAAAAAAACTCCCGCATATCCTTTTGTTTCATGATATGCGGGAGTTTCCCCATTTAGATATTTTTTGCTTACTTTAAAATTGCTGCCGTCACTTCCTGCGGAATCACAAATTCCGGTGCTCCCATAGAACCGGGAGCCACTTCGTATTCGTCAAAGGCAATGACCAGTTCGTCTTTTTCATTAAAATAGAAGTTCGTCTGCTCCGTGATCCCCTGAAAATTGAATTCCGGCATATCGTCATTATCCAGGAAATAGATCACGCCTTCGTCCGCCGCCATCTGCTCCTGCATCTGGGTCTTAATGTTCTCGCTGATCGCGGAAATATAGTCGCTCCCTTCCACAAACAGATCTTCCAGTGTCACCACATTTCCCGTCTGTTTATCAATCGTATAAAACTGATTATTCTCGTAGCCGCTGGCTTCCGTCTCCAACACGCTTAATTTTACGGTGTAATACCTCTCATTGTCCGTAACGACCTCCTGGGACACATGCAGACCATGGTATCCTTCCTCGGATAAGGTATCCTCGAACTGACGGATCAGTTCCTCTACCGTAGCCTCCATATCCTGGTTGACCGCTTCCACACCGTCTTCCGACAGATTTGCTACCGCAGCCTCCTGTCCGACACCTTCCACACTTCCGGCTGCTGTGCCCTTAGGAGTGGCTGCCACTTCTCCAACGGAAGCACCTTCTCCTGCGTCTTCTCCATAGTTGATCTGTGCAAGTTCTACTTCAGCATCATGGTTCTCGTCACTGTAATTGTACTGCCGCACTGTTACCAGCCTAAAAAAGCCACCCAGCAACGGAATATTTTCCATGGCATGGGCTATCTGTATATTGGTATTTGGCAGTGCGATCATCACGACTGCTGCAGCCGCCACTGCTGTCCATGCAGAACGCCTTCTGGCGTGCTCTACTCTTTTTTTCTCCATCCGGGCTCTGTCGATACCTGCCTGCAGCCGTTCCCGTCCCGCTTCGGGTATTATCATATTCTCATACTCCTCTTTTAATTGTCTCAACTGTTCCTGTTCTGTCATATCTATTCTCCATCTGCCCGGTCGGTTCGGACCGGTCATGTTATCTCTTCCTATATCTTCCTATATCTCTTTGTCTGTATCTGTCTTATGTCCTGCCTATATATGATGTCGGGGCAAAATCCCACGACTTTGACTACGGATTGCTCAGCCCATGCTGCCCTCGAGGTTCAGCCGCAGTTTTTTCATCACCCGGTACAGCCTGCTCTTTACCGTACTCAGGTTCTCATCCAGGATCTTCGCGATCTCCTCCAGCTGCCTGTCCTCAAAAAATCGTAGGACTACGATGGCACGATCCTTTGGGTCAAGATTTTCTATTGCGCGCTTTAAATCAATATTTTCATAGATATCTTCACTTGCCGCCTGGATCTCCTCCACATCCACGCTCTCCTTCCGGCTGCGCAGGAAGCTGCACGCCTCGTTGATCACGATCCGGTACACCCAGGTCTCCACGTATTGCGGCTCCTTCAGGCTGTCACTTTTTAAAATAGCTTTATAGGCTGCTTCCTGTACAATATCCAGCGCGTCCGCTTCATTATGTACATAACTATAAGCAAGACGGTAATACTTCTCATACCCTTCCGTCAGGGCACGCTCCACCGCCTGTTCTTTTTTTCTGTCCGACATATATCCTTTCCTCACTTTTGAAAACTGCATGCAATTATTTTTCGGTATTTATTGTAACACATATTCTTTTGATATATTCTACGATTTTGACGCTGTATTCCCGCAAAAAGTTTCACCGACAAAAAATATTCCAGACTGAGGTTTTTTTTCTTTTTTCTTTTAGTTTCTTTTTTTCTTTAGTTTTTTTCTTTTTTCTTTTTTTCTTTTAGTTTTCTATCATTTTTGACGCAAATAAGCGGCATACGTCTCTTCATCAAGACATACACCGCTTTTCATGTTTATACTGTTACACCCTTTGCCAGTACGCTCCCACATTCCCACTTTTATTCAATTACTATGTCAGATACTTATTCTTCCTCAGAACCACTCTTTTTTCTTACATAGAATACAGCTCCAAAAACATTCAGTATAATACAGATACCTATAATAATGATTATCGTATTATTCCATGCATATTTTGAAGTGCTGTCATCTGTCTTAGGTGCAGGAATGGTTTCATCAGATTTGTTGTCTGCCTGACCGTTATCACTCATAATCTTGGCATCAACAACAATCGTGTAATCTGATGCATGGGTAAATACAAGTTCCACATTTCCATCCGGATCAATCTGTCCGGCGCTGATAAATTCCAGTTCTCCGGTCTGTTCATTGTAGTAGAACAGGTTCGCATACAGTCCTGCATTCTTTGATTCCATGTTGACGGTCAGTGTGGCTGCAAATCCAAACTCTCCGTCATAAGCAAGAGTCAGATTCAAGGAAGAATGTTCCCCGGTCACGTTATTGATCACATCCACAGGAATGGATTTTCCGGCGTCGGCTCCGACTGTCACATCAAAATCAATATCTCCAGCTGCATCAGTAATATCCTTTCCATAAATCTTCCAGGAAAGACCATTTCCCATATCCAGAACAAGTGTTGTATCTTTGCCCTTGATACTGTCAATTACATCTTTCGGTACTACAGTTGTTCCGTTCATTGCAACCGTTACCGTATCGCCTGCCTTAGCTTCTTCAAGCTGTGGCTTGATAACATCCCAGCCTTCCTTGCCGCTGTCGTCCTTGATGTATGGCTTAATTGAATCTCCTTTTCTCTGCAATTACCGGTGTTGCTTTAGTTACTTTAACAGTTATTGTTCTAGTTACGGTATTGTAGTTGTTTGCGTCATTAGGTGTAAATACTGCCTGATCTGATCCACTTTTTCTG
>NZ_JAOQJO010000009.1:149634-150080 GCF_025567015.1 Waltera acetigignens
TAAAATAGAGCGTTCCCTATAGGAATCGAACCTACAATAGAGTCTTAGGAGTTCATCCTGGTACAGAAAACAGCTTGCATTCTACGTCAATCAAAGTCATTCAAAGCCTTGATTTTACTGCTTTTTCTGTCAATTTCAGAAAAGATAAGAAAACCTGTTTTCATCTGAGGAATTACAGTTTGGGTGGAAAAATGGTGGATTTTCCACCATTAGGGTAAAGCCAACCTGTTCCTTCCAATTATAAATGATGACTACCATTACCTGACATTTTACAGTAATGATTATTTGGTTTTCTTATTAGATCTATGTCTATTATACCGTGCTTGCGGTCAACTGTCGATAACAAATTGACCGCAAATGTATTATCCTAACTTTTTTATTTAAATTCCACCGCCCGCTTAGGCGGTGGAATTTACTCCCGCACAGTTGATATTTACTCTTTCATA